>VYDD01000126.1 GCA_009843625.1 Gammaproteobacteria bacterium
GCCCAGCCGTGTTCGTGGTTGAAGGCGTCCCGGAGCGGGCCGAAGGTCTTCTCCCAGCCCGGAGGCGCGATGTTCAAGCTCCGTCCGGTCTCCAAGTCGCAGCGCGCGGCGAGGACATGGACGTGGGCACCGCCGCCCTCTTCACGGTGCAGCACGGCCGTCCATGCGTAGCGGTCGAAATCCAGCCCCGCCCAGGCCGTCTTCTCGAAGGCGTCCACGACCGCCTCGATCTGCTTGTCGGTCGGTTGGTCCTCCGGCGCCCACGCGATCACGCCGGACGTGTACCTGTGCTCGAAGTCGAGCGAGTCGGCCACGGCGGCCACCTGGTGGGGATCGCCCCTCAGCACCTCGACGCCTTCGCGCGGCTTCCCGGCCGCGTCAAGCTCGCCGAGGAGGTACTTGGCCGCCTTGCGGGCCGATCCGGTTCCGTGCGCCAGGAACTTAAGGTGCATCCGGGTCCGGGTCTTCGGCGGGCTCCAAGGCGCGGAGCGCCCGCCTGATGGCGATCAGGTGGCCGATCACCTCGACCGCCTCGATGCCCTCCTTGTGGGCATTCGCCCAGCGAGCGATCTGGTTGAGGTTGTTCCCCACGCGCGCCACCTGTCGGGTGCGCTCGCGCTCGACCTCGGCGTGGGCCACGGTCCACGTGTGCGTCCGGCCGACCGCCCGGCGCACCAGATCCGACAGCGTCAGGCCCGCCGAGCGCGCCTTGGCGTGCCACTCGGCACGCTCGGACGCGCTGGCGCGAACCTTCACCCAAACGGCGCGTCCACGGCTCATGGCGCGCCGTTGCCAATGCAGGGGTCAGAGGGGGCGCAGCCCCCCGCCAGCCTCCGCAGGGGACTCACGGAGTGTGGCCCCAAGGAGTACGCTGGCTCGACAACGAAACGGGCGTCAGAGAAGCCCGTGGGAGCCGCATCCGGGATCCGGCGAACGCCGCCGCCGACGCGGTGGCGGAGCACCTCGGTGAGCGCTTCGGGGAACCCGTTCAGACGCACCTCGCGAAGCGCGGCTGGCGGTGGGACTGAGATCGGCGGTGCCGGGCCTTCCATGCACTCCGGAAGCTGAAGCGGCGAACGATCTCGCCAGCGCCCATGTAGCTGGGCGCGGGCACCGGTTCCGCCTGGGGGTGGATCAACCTGACTACTTGCGACTCCTCCGGTGCTTCGACTCGTTCGCTCGGGCTGTCCTTCACGCTTCGGCAACCCGAAGGGTGGCGCACTACGGGTTCCATCGGCATATGGTTTCAATCCAGCCATCGGGGATGAGAGAAGCGGAAGCCGATGCGCGCCGATCTCAGGGGGTCGGTGGAGCGGCACCGTCTTCGGGGGCCGGATCGGAGGGTTCATCACGAAGGCCGCTTGGAGCGTGAGGCCGTGTCCCCGAGAAACACGGTTCACCCGCGTGTCGAACAACTGCTTCGGTGTCTCCATGACTCGAACGCTGAACAGCCGCGCGCCCGCGAGTCAACTCGCCGCGAAACGCCTTTTGTCCAATAGCGTTCAAGGATGTTCAATAACGCGAAGCAGCCGGAGGAGGCCGTCGCCAACGGGGCGGAAAAACACCCCCGCAACGTCTTCGCTTCATACGCCTTCGGTGTCTAGCTTCGTCGCTTGGTGCCGCTCTCGATCGTTGGTCTTGACGGCCTTGAGCCAGACGGTGTCCACCCCCCAGCCCACGGACAACTCGCTTCCAAGAGCGAGCTTGTT
The DNA here is from genome assembly GCA_009843625.1 of Gammaproteobacteria bacterium. Classification (GTDB taxonomy): domain Bacteria; phylum Gemmatimonadota; class Gemmatimonadetes; order Longimicrobiales; family Gaopeijiaceae; genus BD2-11. Next base: position 1,710 of record VYDD01000126.1, read on the forward strand.
GAGCCCGGAAGCTGTGGTTACCTTGGAGAGTAAGAAAACCCATCGGACTTGCCGCCCATGATCGGGAGACACGGGGTCCGATCATTTTGACCCCAGGGACGCCTCGTGCGTCCCTGTATTTTTTGTGGCCGACATGCCCACTGACGATCAGATCCACTCCCCGCGCTACCGCTGCCGCGTCTTCGTGGACTTCTGGAACTACACGCTGTCGATGCGGGGGGTCGAAGAGGGCTTCCGTACGGACTGGTCGAGGCTGGGGCCGGTCTTGTCGAGCGCGGCCGCCAAGGTCGTCGACGCCAGCGCCGCGGGCGAGTACCAAGGACTGAACGTCTACGGCTCCTACGATCCTGAACGCGACACCTCGCTTCACCGATGGGCAACCCGGACGTTGGACACGTTCCCGGGAGTGAGCGTCTGGATGGCGCGTCGCCACAAGAAGCGTTCGCCGCCGGTGTGTCCCCGCTGCCACGCGGCGACGGAAGAGTGTGCGGTGTGCGGAGCGGACATGCGGGGGACGGAGGAAAAGGGCGTCGATGTCCGCATGGCGACCGACATCATCAGTCTCGCTTGGATCGAGAACTACGATATCGCGGTGCTGGTTTCGTCCGACCGCGACTTCGTGCCCTTGGCCGGGTTCCTTGAGACGCGAGGGATCAAGGTTATCCACGGCGCTTTCCCGCCCAAGGGGGCGCAGCTGACGGCCCGGTGCTGGGCCGGAATCAACGTTGGGCGGTTGCGGGAGCAATTCCGCCGCTGAGCTTACGACGCCACCCTCCCGGAAGGCGCGAGCACTTCCAGCTTGGGGAGCGTGGCGGTGCTCGATCCCATCCTGCCCGGGTGGCGTCGGCGCAGGGACACCCGGTCAGTAGTCCGCAGCCGCGTCACTTCGATAGAGAGCCTCGGCACTCTCCGCTCCGGCGACAGCCTCTCGGACGGAAGGCTCCATAAGGTCCAGAACGCGAAGGACTCCACCCGGCATCCGGGCAACTGATTCGATCCGGTGGAAGGACTCGCCGTGCCTTTCCGCGAAATCCGCCAAGCCACGAAGCTTGGGAAGCGCGTCGGCGAGGTAGATGCCGTGGGGATCGACGATTGAGACCTTCACCGGGTCGGTGTCGTGGAAGAAAAGGAAGTCCGGGCACATCCGTCGCCATTCACCACGATCATTCTGGTAGGCGACGGCCAGCGCATCGCCGGAGGGACGAGAGGGGTTCCGATACCACGCTTGGAAGCCTGGCCGCGCCATCTCCTCGTCGAGAACCTCGATCTCCCAGGTGTTCAATGAGCCGACCGGGAATTCGCCTTTGCCATCGGACATTAGGTGTCCGGCACGGGTCGCCAACTGGTTGCCGGCGGCGTTTCGGGTTTCCTCCGTGCGGACGCGGGGCCGCATGACTTCGATTGTCGAGGGCTGCGGCGACATGCTTCTGATCTCGGCGTAGACCGCCTGCCGTTCGTCGGTCAGCCCCTTGATCTCCACCCGGTAGTCGGACAGCCATCGCTTGGCGATCCTCCCGGCTTCCCGGTCAAGCGCGTCAGGGACATCCTCGACCTGTGCCAGAGCGGCGACCCGTACATGGGCGTCCAACAGGCCGTCGTCGTCCTCGTCCGCGACAGCGACATGGTCCGCATACTTGCGCGCGAGGTCCGCCGTCAGCGTGCGACAGGCCACCCTGAAGTCCGCCTCGACCGACTTCTCATCGGCGACCGCCACGAAAGGCAGGTACTCAAACGCCTCGCCGCCGGTGATCGGGGCCACCAACGTCTCGCCCTGCACTTCGAGGATGCCCTTGCTGGCGGCTGCCACCTCTGTCCTATGCTGGGCTGTCAGTCCGTCGAGCTTCGCAAAGAGCTTCCGATAGGCGTCTTTGCGCGCGTCCTTCCTCAATCCGTCGCGCGACAACGCTTGTGCGAGGGCCGTGAGCCTCCTCACGGGACGAGCCACCCTTCGCGGCAGGGTCTGCGAGGGGGTTTCAGTAAGGGCCTCCCAAACCGCCTCCGGGATCGTGGTGTTGGCTCCCATGTCGACCGGGTCCAAGAGCACCCGGCGGCCACCTCCTCCTCCGGTACCATCGGCGTCGGCCTCCCGCTCGCCCATCATGGTCTGAGCGACCTTGGTGGCCGTCCGCCGGTCGAAGCGCGGCAACAGGCACGCAACCGAGTTGAGCATGTCGTCGCCCGGGATCCTCCGGGCCAGCGGCGTGCGGACCATCCTGCCAAGCAGTTGGGTGATGTGCGTCTCATCCCGAGCTGGGCGAAACGACACAAGCACCTCGGCACGCGGGCAATCCCAGCCGGTGGAGATGGCGTCCTTTGCCAAGAGGACCCGGATGTCGGATCGATCCTGTACGGTCTCCGGACGTACATGGGGGACCGAGAACGCGCCGACGTTGATCGGCGCGCGGTCGCCGAAGACGTGGGCAATCATTCGGTCGTCGAGCTCCGGCCACGCCTCTTGGACGGTGGCGATAGCAGAGAGCAACAACTCGTCTGAGGGCGTGTTGGGCACTTGGACCACCAAGAGCGGCACGACCACGTCCGCCGCCATGCCTTCCCGCTCGGCGTAGGCGCGCCATCGGTCGGTGGCTTCCTTCACCTTCCGCGCCGCGCGAGCCAGCAGAACGGTGTCGAACTCTCCCGCCTCGGTGGGGAAGTCCAAGCGGATGTCGTCCTTGAGCAGGCCGGACTCCTGTATCCGCACGGGGTCAACGACGACATGAGGATAGGTTGTCCGCCCTTCCGCCCTGTCCATCGCTTGATTGAAGCGTTGGACGGTGGCGGAGATGCCCCAAACGATCGGTAGCGGAGGTACACCCGCAGCACCGTTTATCAGCCGCTGCACGATGGTGGCCTTCTCGGTCTGATCCCGGCGGTTGGACTGCTTCATTCCCCGATGGGCCTCGTCGAGGATGAGGTACAGGGTCAACCGTTCGTCGGCGACGGTGTTCGCCAGCGTCTCCCACATCGTGTAGGCGCGCGCATCCGGCATCGGCAGGAGGTCGCGCTGGGTCTCCAACGGAGAGTCTTCCGGCGTTCCCCTGACCAGAAGCGACTTCTTACCCAGCTTCTGGCGATTGAGGAAATAGACCTTGCCCCGTTCGAGCTTCTCTTGGTTGAAGGTGTTCTCAATAACCACCAGCCGCGAGTGGGCGATCCGGTCCGAGGCCGCCAGTAGGCGGAACCGGGTCTGCTCGTTTAGCGACGGGTCATCGGTGAACCAAAGCACCACGGTGCCGGGGTCGGGATCGAATTCAAGAGCCGGGTTGCCGTCGAAGAGCGCCTCGATCACGGCCGCCGCCATCACGGTCTTGCCCGCGCCGGTCGTCGCCGTCAACGAGAACGCTACCGGCGACTGCCACCGATGCCAGTCTACCCGCGCCCGAGCAAGCCGCTCCAGCACGTCGGCGACGGCGTCGTCCTGGTAGTCCTTCAGCGTGTACCGCACGGCTAGACCTGACCCGTGTTGATCGTGAAGTTGGTGAGGTACGACTCGTATAGCCGTACGGCCTCGACCCTCGGAGGCAGTTCGCCGCACACCGCTTGGAACCCCCGGTCGTCGTCCGTCACGACGAACGCAATTCGGACGGATTGGGCTCGGCGAACGGAGGCGAGGAATCCCCCGGACGAGTCCAGATCGAAGAGTATGCCGTACGTGTCCGCCACATCGTAGTCGTCACACGTCAATTTGATTCGGCGTCCCTGCGATCCGGCCCTGATCCACAGCAACGGCGCGACTGCCTCGAATGCCCGGTTGTGGGCCACCGGTCGCGGCGCTTGGTAGGTCATGGTGAAGAACTCCACGTTCTCCGCGAATCCCTCCGCGAGAGGGAACTCGTCCGTGTAGCCGTACGCTCCGTCTACCGCCTTGCCTTTCCACGTCACACCCGTTACGGCGGCCCGAAGTCTCGGCTTAGTGATGTACTCGCAGATGCCCAACCGCTCCCACTCGGCATCGCCCGGACGCAGTCCGCTTCGGCGAAGCTTCAGCTCCTCGTCGGGCGAAACCTCGTTGTTGGTGATGGATATGGACTGCCGTCTGCCCCCGTCTTGGCGATTCAAGCGCATCACGGCGTGTGCCGTGGTTCCCGATCCCGCGAAAAAGTCCAAGACGATGGCGTCTGGCTTGCTCCCCACGAAAAACCGGAGAGCATCCTCCACCGCGTAAAGCGACTTCGGGTACGGAAACCGCCGCCCGGGTATCAGCTTCGATAGGACGAGCGTCCCACCAGTTTCCGCATTGTGGGAGGGTAGGTGCCATACGCGCTTCGGAGTCGGCGTCTCGTCGTCAACCGGCTTCGTTCCCCTCAACGAACCGTCCTTGCTCCGTCCGGTGACCGTTACGGTTCCGTCCGCAATCTGAGCGATGGTTCCGGTTTGAAGGTACTGGACAGTCCCCTTCCTGCTGACACGCACGAACCCATTCCTCCAGTTCCGGCGCAACACCTCCGGTGTCAATCCCCACAGCATCTCCGTCCCGTCAGGCTTCAGCGGCCAGATGGCCGTGGTTCCTTCCGGTGTTGCCACGGCGAGTCGATCGACATCGTTGGGAACGGCATCTCCGATGGAGTGGATGAAGTTCGTTTGCTCGTCTACGAAGATCGGGTAAAACTGATGGGGACGTGCGCCGCGTACACTTTGGGGCTCGCGGCGGCGTAGCCCGAGCCACTCAAGCCTCGCCGTGGCTCCCTTGTCGCCCTTGATGGGATCCAGCATGTTCCGCATCCAAGGGGTAGCACCAAGCTCACCGAGCGTCACCACGAACAGATGTTCCTCGACCCGTGAGAACTTGCCCGGACGGACGACTCCCTTCGCGCTGATGACGCTGGTTACCATCTGAATCTCAGCGTTCTCGAAAACCTGTTCCAGCAGGAGCGCGAGTCGGTGCACTTCCCGTTCGTCGATTGCCACGATCAACGCCGAGGCTTCCGGGTTGAGAAGTCGCTTCGCCATTTTCAGCCGCCGTTCCATCATTGCGAGCCACTTGGAGTGGCGGTAGGCGTCCTCGCTGTCCACGTAGTCGTTGTTGTACTTCCAGTCCCTTGCCCCGGAGTTGTATGGGGGATCGATGTAGATGGCGTCGATCCTCCCCTCGTGGGTGTAGAGCAGGAGTTGGAGCGCATGGAAGTTCTCGGCGTTGATGACGGCGTGGAACGGCTTGCCGCCACCCCGCTCGACCTTGCCGGTCGACACCAAGCCGGGGAAGACCGCATCGCGGAACTCGGCAACAACGACCAAGTCCTCAACGGGTCGGCTCGTGGTGCTGGCCTGCTTGTCTTGTTGCGGCGCGAGGTCCGCCATACGCTTCCCGCCAGCGACTCGACGAATCCGACTCACCCGCCAAAGGCGGCGACCGGCTCCCGAGGGTTTTTCGCCGCGGGCGGGCAGGAGCCGGACCTTGTCGCCCCGCCGCACCGGGCGGCCAGGCAGTTCCACCGTCTCGGGGATGTGCCGCTCGAAGTTGAGCCCGAACGCACGCCGCCCGGAAAGCGCGTCCACTTCCCGCTTCAGGTCGGCCGCTAGCTGCGGGTCTTGTTTCCCTACCTGCCGGAGCAGGCTGCTCAACCTCGACACGAGTCGCTCCTGGTTGGTTTGATCCGAGATCCCATTGAGTCTACTGCGCTTACCGCCGGAGCCAAGGGGCTTCGTCCGACGGGTCCACCCGTGGGGTCGGGCCGGATCGCCGGGAGGGGAGTCGGCTACGCTCGATTGCTCCATCGGACCCCGGAAGGCAGTGCCGCTGGTCGGACAGCCAATAAGCGTCTAAGAATGCGGTAGCCACCCCGTGCAGGAAAGCCGAATTGTGTTGGTGGGGCTCCCTCGATTTCCCGTCAAATAAACCCTGCGTTCCGGTCATTCGGGCACGGTCCAGCAGTGTCCAGCCCAAGGGCAGGAGTGGCGG
>VYDD01000043.1 GCA_009843625.1 Gammaproteobacteria bacterium
CGGCCCCGCCCGCCCCCAGCGGCCGGCCCGACACCAGGTACCGCTTCTCGCCCAGGTGGACTTCGCGCGCGCCCACGGCGTGGGACGGAGCCGCCTCCATGAGCAGCCGGAGCTCCGCGGAGCGCACGAACAGGCTCACATGCGTCAGCGCGGGAACCGGCTCCACGTCGAGAATGCGCATCGCGGCCTCGTTGATGCGCACCAGGCGGGCATCGGCGTTCAGGGCGACGACCCCCTCGTTGATGGCGTTGAGCACGTCGCGCACCTCGTCGCGCGCGCCCGCCAGCTCGCGGCTGCGCGCGTCCAGGTCCGAGGTGAGGCGGTTGAACGCCTCGACCAGCTCGGCGAGTTCGGTCATTCGCGACGAAGCCAGCGGCTGCATGCCGTCCGCGCCCGCGGCGATCAGGCGCGCGCGCGCCGCCACCCGTTCGAGGGGATGGGCCAGGGCGCGCGCCAGCACGTACGAGAGACCGAGCGCCAGCACGATCGCCACCGCACCCGCGCCGGCGATGGCCCCCTGCGTCTGAATCACCGTGGCGTCGATGGCCTCCAGCGATGCCGCCAGACGCAGGACGACCGGCTCGCCCTCGAACGTGAGCTCGGTCGCTGCGTACAGGAGGGCAACTCCCACCGTCGCGCTCCGGCGCTCGGCGAACGTGGTCGAACCCGCGAGGGCCCCCTGCACCTCCGGGCGGTCGCCGTGGTTCTCCATCGCGCGGTAGTCCGAATCGGAGTCGGCGAGAACGGTTCCGCCGGGCGCGATCACCGTAACCCGGTAGTCGACCCGCTCCCGCATGCGCTCCGCCAGCTCCTGCAGATCGGAAAAGCCCCCTTCACATCCCTCCAGCAGCAGCTGCGCCAGCGCCAGATCCCCGGCCAGGTCACTCTGATAGGATTCCACCAGCTGCCGCCGCAGGCCGGTCCCGACGATGACCACCATGGCGGCGACGAGGATGCCCACCACCGCTACGAAGCCCAGGAACAGACCGTGGTGCGCGCGCAGCCTCATGGCGTGCCCGGGCTATCCCTCCGCGTCGGGAAGCCGGAACTGATAGCCGAAGCCGCGCACGGTCTCGACCCAGTCGCCCACCTCCTCGAGCTTGGTGCGCAGCCGGCGGATGTGCATGTCCACCGTGCGCGTGTGGATATAGCCGGACACTCCGGGCCCCACCTGCCAGGCGGACTCGAGCAGTTGCCGGCGGCTCTGGGTCCGCCCGCGGCGCTCGACCAGCACCCGAAGCAGCCGGAACTCCGTGGGCGTCAGGTTCAGCTCGCGGCCGTCCAGGGTCACCTGGTGACCGGTCAGGTCGATGGCGAGGGGACCCGCGCGCAGGATCTGTCCCGCACCGCTGGTGTGGGTGGACCGGGCGCGCCGCAGGATGGAACGCACCCGCAGAATCAGCTCGCGCGGGCTGAAGGGCTTGGTGAGGTAGTCGTCCGCGCCCATCTCCAGCCCCTCGATGCGGTCCTCCTGCTCGCGCTTGGCGGTGAGCATGAGCACGGGCAGGTGGCGGGTCGCCGGCCTGCGGCGAATGGTGCGCAGGACCTCATCGCCCGACTCCCCCGGAAGCAGGCGGTCGAGGACGACGATGTCGGGCATCTCGCGGTCGATGGAAGAGAGCGCCGAGGTCCCCCTCGACACCGTTTCCACCCGCAGCCCGTCGCGGGTCAGCTGGTACGCGACCAGCGCCGCGATGTCGGCCTCATCCTCGACCACGAGCACCCGTGGCGGGGGGTCGGAAGCATGGCGGAATTCGCCCTTCGCCAGATTCCTCACCGCGTCAGATCGTTCCACACTTCATCGTACTACAGACGGACGCGCCTCGGAAGCTCGTCGTAGTAGCGAAAGATCTTGTAGCCACCGCCGCGCTCCAGCACATCCTTGAAGAGCTGGGCTTCCAGAAGCTCTCCGCGGGCAGTGAGGAAAAGGGTCCAGCAATCGGTGTGGACCCGGAAGGTCGCGAACGCCTGCGTTTCGCCCCTGCACTCCGTCGCCTGGTAGCGCACCGCGTTCGACCGGTACCAGCCAGCCACGCGCTCCAGCGCCGACTCGTTGCGCAACTGGATGTTGCTCCAGGCGAAATCCACGGGGAAGCCGATCTCCGGTGCCGACGCGGGAAGCTCGGGCCATACGATCTCGTTGTGTTCGCTTTCCGTCAACCGAAGCCGGTCGAGCAGCATGGCGTCCGAGAAGGCCAGGCCACGCAGCGCATCGCGAGCAAGCACCTCCAGGGACAGCGAGGAGCCTGGAAACGCAAGTTCATCGAGCGGCTGGGGCCTGTCGCAGCCGGTTCCGAGCAGACAGGCGAGCAGGCACGCGGGGACAAGGTTGGTGTGAGGAGCCTCAGTGTTCATGGGCGCCGAAGCGGGTCCAGTGCTCCTGGGTCCAGTCGTGGTCGGGACCGACCGCGCCCACGTAGACCGCCGTGAGATCGAAGAAGGTCGCCGCGCTGGCGAATTGCGCCTGCAGCTCCGCGGGCAGCGTCGCGAGGAGGGGTGCCAGTTCCACCAGGCTGGCGGCGCCTTCCAGAGCAGGAGAGCCCGCCTGCGGCTGGAAGTCGGGATGCACCCGGTCGAAGGGATCGCCGAGCATCGGGTCCACGCCGACCCGGTTGCCCCAGCCCTCGGTGTTGAAGATTGCCTCTTCCTCGGCGTCCTCGAAGGCGTCCGCGTTCAGGGCGATGATCGAGTTCCTGATGCTGAACAGCCCCGCCTGCATCCGGGCCACGGTTTCGTCGTTGTCGATATCGAGCCCGTCGCCGCCGAAGCCGATCACGAGCGCGTTGATGATGTGGCCGCCGGTGCCGCGGCGCAGCCTGAAGCCATCGACGGACTCGCCTTCAATACCGCCCTCGCCGTTCGGACCCTTGCCGATCAGGGTCACGTTGACCAGCAGCGGGACGGTGAAGGGCTCGGCGTTGTAGTCGTCCTCGTTTCCGTCCACCTCGAAGCCGTTGTCCCCGTCATCCGGATCCTGCTGGGCGAGCCAGAACTGTCCCATGCCCTGGAAGCCGGTGGAGTAGTCGAACGAGTCGTCCGAGATGTCCGTCGCCAGGAGGTGGTGCGTGTTGACGGTCCCGCCGAACCACTCGAAGCCGTCGTCCGATCCCGCGTGCGTCTGCACGTGGTGAATGGTGGTGCCGTCGCCCACCCCGTTCATGGTGAGCGCGTTGAGCTCGTTGCCGAAGCTGACCTCGAACCCGGCGTACTCGATGCGCGTGTACACGATGGTGCCCGAGTTGTCGTTGCGGTCGGTGCCGCCGTACTGCCCCGAGCTGCCTTCACCCACGCAGTCGCCTGCCGGGAAGTTGCAGAGCGAACGGCCGTTCAGGACGATCCCACCCCAGTCACCCTTGCTCCTCTCCTCCGGCGGATTCGAGCTGGTGAAGACGACCGGCTCGTCCTCGGTGCCCTCCGAGAAAAGCTTGCCGCCGGCCCGGACGATCAGCGCGCTGGGCTGTACCTCGGCGGAACCTTGGATGTGGGTGCCGGCCGGGATGTGGAGTTCGCCGCCATCCTCGACCGTAACAACGCCCTGGAGCGTGTAGACCGTGTCCGCCGAAAGGGTGCGGATCTCCCCGGGGGCGACCCGGGTCGAGAGCGTCCCCATTGGCGCCATCATCTGCTCGTTGATCACCTCCGGCGGAGGATCGAGCTCGGGCGGCGGCGGTGCGACGGGTGTCGGCTCGTCGTCGCCACCACATCCGACGATCAGAACGGGGCCGGCGAGTAATGCCATCAGCAGGAAGGGTCTCTTTCTCTCGAACATCCGTGGGTTCCTCCTTTGGAGGGACTGGGTGCGGCGGAGGCCAGTCGTCCCTTTTGTGCACGCGCGCGCGAGCGCGCTGGTACGGGTTTTTATCTCTCCGGGATGGCCGCGCTCAGCTTCCCCAACGCATTGAGAGCGACACCCTGCGGCCGCCGTCGTACTGACGGACGGTGCCGTCGCCCTGCGTGAACCGGACCACGTTCCCGCGCAGGCGCGTGAGAGAGAGCTTTATTGAGAAATCGCCCGGCAGCCTCTGTTCGAGGACGGCATCCATGGTGCCCCGCCCTTCTTCGTAGATGTCGGGCGTGGCCTGGCCGCCGATGGCGTCGATGCGCCGGCCGAAGCGGTTGTAGAAGACCGAGGCGCGGGTGTCCTCCGACCTCGACGCGTAGGCGAGGCTGAAGTTGACCATGTAGGGCGACTGTCCCTGCAGGCCGCGCTCGCGATCCACGACCGCGAGATCGGTCGGCCCGGAGCCCTGGAGGTAGATCCGTGCGGTCCCGCCGGTCGCGACCGTCGAGTTCACCAGCGTCAGGTTGGTGTTGAGCGAGAAGTTCTCCAGCGACTCGGACAGGAAGGCCAAACCGGTGCGGAGCTCGATCTCTGTCCCGTAGTTGTTGGCGTCGGGCGCGTTCACCCAGCTGCGAATCAGTTCGGTGGAGGGGAAGGTGAGCGCCTCGATGGGATTGCGAAACTGCTTGTAGAACCCGCTGACCGCGATCAGCGAGCCGGGTCCGAAGAACCGTTCCCACCGCAGATCGAAGTTGCGGATGCGCGAGACGGTGAGCTCGGGATTGCCGACCACCAGGTATCCGCCCGCGTAGTCGGCGAAGGCAAACGGCGCCAGCTCGCGCAACTGGGGCCGCGCCAGGGTCTGGGAAACGCTCGCCCGGATGTTGGTCGCTGCGCTCACCTCCCAGGTGAGGTTCAGCGCGGGCAGCCACTGGGTCTTGTTGACATCCGCGCCCACCAGCGGCTCCAGCCCGGGAACCGGGAAGAGGTCGACCGGCGCCACGACCTGCCGTGTCCGCTCGACGCGCGCGCCGCCCACGAGCCTCACGCGGGGAAGGATCTCCGCGTCCATCATCAGGTAGCCGGCGTCGACGGTCTCCTCCGCGTCGTAGTTGTCGGCACGGAAGGTGGCCTCCTGGATCTCGAACCCGGTCGGGGACATGTACTGCGGGGCAAGCAACTCGTTCGGCGGAAGCGCGAGCACGCTGCTGTTGATGTCGCCGCCGCGCCGCGGACGGAAGCGGAAGCGGCGGGAGAAATTGTCGCGCTGGCGCCGGTCGCTGCTGACCCCGAAGCGGATGGAGGCGGGCAGCGCGCGCAGCTGGAAGGGCACTTCCATGTCCGCGCCGCCGCTCAGGCCGTCGTCCACCATGTCCTGGTGGAAGACGCTGCCGCTCTGGATGAAGTCGTCGTAGATGAAGGTGCCGCCGGAGGCGCGGTAGAGCACCTCGCGGGTGTTGGGCTCGTAGCGTTCCGCGCGCGTGTAGGTGCTGCGCCACTTGAACGACGACCCGCCCAGGCCCTGAAGCACATGCGTTCCCTCGAGCTGGGCGTTGGTGAGCGTCTGGGAGACGTAGCGGATGCGCGTGTTCCACTGGTCCGTGCCGGAGTCCAGGTTGTAGCCCTCCAGCGACCGTGACTCATCGTCGGCGAGACGGTTGTACACCAGGTTGGCACGGATCGTGTGGGCGGGCGCCAGCTCGTAGGACAGGTTCATCAGCCCGCCGATGCTCGCGGATGCCGTGGTGAAGTCGCCGGCGTAGTCCACCTCGGGTTCGTCGGCCCCTCCGCCCGTCGCGAACACACGTTCAACCAGGTCGGCCTGCTGCGAATAGCTGCGCGACTGGGACACCGAAGCGAGAAAGCCGAACGAACGGCTGAACAGGTCGAGTTCGTCGCCGAAGGATGCGCTGAAGCTCTGGTCGGGCGAGAGCGTCACCGGCGTCGGTCCCCAGTCGCCGCCAAAGCTCTGGCCGATGGTCGCGAGGTCGTTGCGGCTCAGGCCGTTTCGGGAATAGCGGACGGCCGCATCCGTGGGAATCGCGGAGGGCAGATCCCGGGTCCCGTCGTCGAGACCCAGAAAGTCCAGCGATCCGCCGGCGTAACCCAGGCCGTCCTTGAAGGTGGTGACCGAGTTCCAGCCGCTGCTCGCGCTGATGGAGAAGATGCGCGAGGTGGGGAAGTCCCTGGTGCGCATCTGCACCAGCCCCCCCGAGTAGTCGCCGGGCTGGTCCGGGGAATAGGTCTTCGCCGTGACGATGCTCTCGAGCATCCCCGAAGGGATGACGTCGAGCGGGATGACCTTCTTGTCGGGAACCGGCGACGCGAGCCGGGTGCCGTTCAGGGTGGTGGCGCTGTAGCGCTCGCCCAGACCGCGCACGAAGGCGTACTTGCCGTCCACCAGGGAGACACCGGGCACGCGCTTCAGCACGGCGCCCGCGTCCCCGTCCGGGGAGCGCGAGATCTGGTCCTGGCCGATGGCGTCGACCACCACCGCGGCCCGCCGGCGCTCGCCGAGAAGGGCCGCGGTGTTCCCGCGCTCGGCCTCCACCGAGACGGTAAGCCCCTGCAGTTCGATCGCCTGCGGATCGATCGTGATGTCCAGCACGACCGGATCACCACCGTTGGTAACCATCACGTCCGATACGATCTTCGAGCCGTACCCGATCATCTCGGTCTGTACGCTGTGGGTGCCGACCGGCACGTTCCTGAGGACGAAGCGTCCGTCGGGTGAGGTGAGCGTGCCGATCGCGGTGCCGGCGATGAAAACCTGGACGCCCGGCAGCGCGTCGCCGGTCTGTGTGCTGAAGACGTGGCCGACGATGCGGCCGTATTCCCCGTTGACTGGCCCCTGGGCGGCCAGCCCGGCCGGTGCCGAAAGGCACGCGAGAATGGTGATTACCCTTCGAAACATCGCATCTCCGAGAGAGGGTCCAGCAAAGCTGGCTGGTGGAGTTGGAGGTTGTGCAAGGCGGGCCTTCGGATGCCGATGAGCACCGGGGCACGATGCCTCGTCCAGTTGCCGAACGGAACGTAAGGAGGGCGTGTAACGCGCCAGGATAGGGCGTGTAACGCGCCAGGATAGGGCGTGTAACGCGGCAGGATAAGGCGTGTAACGCCCCAGGATAAGGCAGGTAACGCGAGGTTAACGGAGATTATCTCGCGGCAGCAACGAGGCTCGCGAGGGACGACCTGGTGCCCCGAATCGGGCTGGATCCCGCGCTAGTCCTCCACCATGTACGCCAGACACCAGGCGCCCAGCCCCACGTGGGTGGCGAAGATCGGTGCCGCGGGCCCGGTCAGGATGTCGACATCGCCGTAACGTGTTCGCAGGGCGGCCGACACCTTCTCGAGGATCTCCGGATACCCCACGTGCACCACGCCGAAGCGCAGCTTCTCCGCTCCCGCCGGGATACGGTCCTCGAGGAGCCCCATCACCGCCGGAAGAACCTTGCGCCGGCCGATCACCTTGCCGACCGGACCGACCTTCCCCTCATCGGTCAGCGACAGGATGGGCTTCACGCCCAGCATGCCCCCGACCCACGCCTGCCCCTTGCCCACGCGGCCGGAATGCAGCAGGCGGTCGAAGGTGTCCACGGTGGCGAAGATGCCCGACTGGTCGCGCACCCGGGCGAGTTCGGCCAGGATCTCCCCGGCGGACATCCCGCTCTCCGCGAGCTCGGCCGCCTTCAGCACCATCAGCCCCTCGAGCACCGACACGCCGCGCGAATCGAAGAGATGCACCGGCACCCTGTCGAACGTGCGCGCCGCGGCCTCGGCCGAGCCGAAGGTACCGGACACGCCGCTGCC
>VYDD01000171.1 GCA_009843625.1 Gammaproteobacteria bacterium
GAACGCGGGCGAGCGGCGGTGGTTGTCCGGGTCGTCCAAAATGTTGGAATGGCGTCCTCGAAAGACGGAGGCACGTTGCCCTCGCTCGCACGTTTCCTCGTCGTGCTCGCGCTATGCTTCGCGAGTTCCGGGTGCGACAGCGTCCTCGGTTTACTCGGCATCGGTTCGGGGACTTTGGAGCTGCCGCTGCCCCCCGAGCGTCGGGGCGACAACTACAATTCCACGACCCACCATGAGGGGCTCGCCGGTCTCCAGATCAGGCTCAGCGAAGCCGTTGAGCGCACCTTCGAGGCGGCGGACCTTCCGGTCGAACCGTTCTCGGTGCCGCGTGACGGCCGGATTCACGTTGACGTGACCCTCGGCGATGGCTCGCGCCAAGTTGCGTCGGGTCGGGGGAGTTGGACGTTGACGCCGGGCACGGAATGGAGGCTCAGGTTCGAGCGCGGTCCGTTCTTCGTTGAGGATTGGATGAGATGGAGATCCCCGGCCCCCTTCCTGCCCCCGAACCGCGGCGAACCCGTCGAGCTTTGCAGCTGGCCGACATGCAAGGAGTACTGGCGCTTCGAGATCGCCGAGGAGGCGCGCAACTATGCGGGCGAGGTCCTCTGGATGGTGCTCTTGGCGGCCGTACACTGCCCGGAAGGCGCGGTCTGCTAGAATCGCCTCTGCGGGGATCCCGCGGGGAAGCCTGTCACATCGGTGGCGCAGCCCAGGGGAGCTACGCCGATGTCCAAGCATCTGGCCGGGGCCGAATGCGCGGCGCCGCGAACCCCGTCAGTCTCCATGCGGAGGGGGCTGTGCCGGGTCACCCGCCAACAGCTTCGGCGAAGCTCGTATCGTGGCCGGGATCGGCACGATCGGCCCGCGAAAGTCCTCGGCGATCCCGGAGGGATTCCCCAGCACTCCGCCTCCATTTAGAAGATGCGGAGCGCTGGGGTTGTCAGGCTAATCCCTTCGGATACTTCGGATAGGTTGCGCTCCCGATTCGCGTACGATGCGACGCACCTCCACGGTTTGGACGCCCAACTCGTCGGTGACGATGCCAGCGACATGCGTCTCACCGACCCACGTGAGTTCCAGATGTCTCGGCACGGCGACGGTGGCTGCGAGCGTTCCGTCGGGCGTGAAGACCTTCCATTGAAATGGGTGTTCCACGTACGGCTCGGGGAATCGCTGAACCCAAACGAAGCCCGCCGGTGTCACGAGAACCTCGGAAAACGCGGGAAAGTGGGAAGGGTACGGGTATTCCTCCCAGTAGGAGCGCGTCCCGGCGATGTCCGGCCGCCCTTGGCGTTCGGCCCGCTGGATCCTCTCGTGCACGCGTGCGTCCATGTGAGCACGCGACACGGCAATGCGAGCCTCCCCGAACTCCAAGGTGTCGAGGACGTTGCCATCCGCATCGTAGCGTACCAACTCGGACGTTTCGCCCGTCCCCACCACGAACCCCTGTGGCGACGACTCGAAAACGGCGCTCAAACCCCAGTGGAGGGGAAAGTCGCTGTACCCGCGACCATCCGGACGTGGGCTGCGAAATCTCTCTTGGCCGGGGAATGTTCCCAACACCCGGCGGAGGGCCCCATCCGGCTGTAAAAGGATGATGTCTTAAGTTGCGCGGCTAGCCACCCTCATGGGTATTTCACGGCCAAGACCCAACGCCGGATCCCGGTTGCGGGTGATCCCCACAAATGTGCCGTGACCGGCACACTCGATCTCTCTCAACCCCGCGTCCTCCACGCGGAAGGTCCGTATGTGATCGAGATCCTGAGAGTACACGGATACACGAGCAGGCCCCGTGGCCGAAGCGAAGATGGTGTCGCCGCCGCAGTCGTCGACGCGCCTCAGCCGCTGAAACTCGCCGGGGCCATCACCCCTGCGCCCAGTTGCCGCGATCTGCTGGCCGCTTGCTCGATCGAACGCGACGATTCTCCTCAAGCCCCCATCCGCCACGTAGACGCGATCGCCTCGTATTAGAACGTCCACGACATCCTCGAAGTAGCTCTCGGAATCGTCACCGACCGTCAGTTCCGGCGGAGCCAGCCGCCACTGCGCCTCGGCCGACGATGCGCAGAAGGCGACGGCGGACACGGAGGCCGCCAACGCAACCCGCAAGCGGTAAGCGACCTCCGTGACCACCAAGTCCGGAGCAGCCGGACGGCTGAGCCTACTCAGGATCGGTGCGATCCATGCGATTCTCTTCTTCATGGTCTTCCTCCTTGTTGAAGAGTGGTGTGTTCTGTCCCTCGCGCGCCGGTTTGCGCGGAGGGACAATTCAGGATAACCATCGCGCTTCCGAGCAACCACGGGAAAACCCCTGTATTTCGTGACGGGAGAAACCCGGAGTCGCGTGGGGGGAGATTCCCCGCGAGCCGCCGGGCCCCCGGACTGCCTTGCCTCGAAAGAGCCGGGACATCGGCGCACCAAGGCAATTGGGAATCCGGAGTCTCGGTCGCCGGGATGAGAAGCGGGGCCACCGTCCGCCACTATGCCGAGTGTCACTATAGCGTCGGGGACCCGGACTGGCTATATTCTACATTATCCAACCAATATGGCTGCTGATGGGCCGTCCGGTCCTAATCGTCCTGCCGAATACGTGCCCCCGAACGGGGAACACGCCGGACCACAGTACGACTTCCCACCGTGTACTACGACGGCCCGGCTCCTCACGAAGGATATCCGGCGGCATCCATTGGAGACGAGCCCCAAACCGCCAGCCTCCGGACAAGGAGAAAGGACCGATGCGAAACACCACCACCACCACCACCGCCGTTGCCGTCGTCCTGCTCGCCCTGACCGCTTGCGCCGACGCCATCCCGGCCCCGGACATGGACGCCCCCGAGGCTCCGGAGGTGACGGCGGCGCTCGACTGGGCCGAAGCGGCGGACATGGAGTTCGGCGCGGCCCCGTTCTCGCCCCCCGGCTGGCCCTACCGGATCGGCGACGAGATCCCCGATGACGACGCGCGCCAGCTTCTCAAGCGATACCCCGATTTTTTCGGCATCAAAGCCGTCAACTGGGTGAATGGCCGGGCCTTCGGAGCCCAGTTCATCGAGCCGGGCAGAACCTACGAGAGTATTACCTACTTGGGTCACTTCCCGAAGAAGGTTGACCGCGCCAGGTACGAGAGCTGGCGGCGTAGGGGGATGCCCGTGGAAATGCCGCTGCCCCCAGGAGGGAACGTGGAACTGGCATTGGGCGACCGCTTCGAGCAAAGCCAAGGCGCGGTGCTGGATTCGCTGGACGTGCTCCGGGCGCGCTGGCACGAGCCGTTCCGAAGCCGGTACGGCAAGGACGGCAAACGATGAGGCGCGCGGCATGGTTCGCGCTTGCCGTCGCGCTCTTGTTCGCGAGCCGCCCGGCTTCGGCCCAGCAAGCCCACGACGAAAACGGCCAGAGTTGTCTTATATCGGAGGGTGCCGAAAAGTGCGCGGTGAAGCACTTCAAGCAACGAACGAAGCTGACGGGCAAGGTGCTGCAAGACTGGAAGAACGATTTCACGGGAGCGAAGTGGAAGGCGGACAGCAACTGCCAGAAGGTGAAGGCTGGATTGCTGGAAGCCTTCAACATGGCGGAAAACGCGGTGGACGGCGAAATCATGGAAATCTACTTCGCCCTTCGGAAGGACAACGACGCCTACTGGACGGGCAGCTATTGGGACAGCCTGAACTACAACACGGAAAACCTGATCGTCGTCAACGACACGCTGGACGACGCCGGGAAGTGGGTGACCTTCCTGCACGAGGGAGCCCACCATGCGGGCTACACGCATTCGGGGAGCTTCACGGCCTACGACGCGGAGGATTGCGCCACGGAGGGGGAGGACGACCCCGGCGGCGGGGGAAGCAACGAGAACGACCCGGACCCCGACGATCCGACCTGCACGACTACAACGGAGTGGGTGCATGGGGGTTGGCGTTACTGTGGGAGCAATTGGAGTGGCGGGGACCTGCCGGACCTTACCGTTTGTGTCGAGGAAATCTACATACCCGTGGAGGTGACGATATGCGAGAGCTAGCAACGGTTTTCACGGCGGCGGCGGTTCTTCTGCTGGCGGCTCCGGTCGCGGGGCAGGAGGGGTCCGACACGACGGAGACCGCCGACACGACGGTATACGAGGGCGCGAAGTTTCCGCTGTGGGTGATGGTGGAGGACGTCGAGGGGGACGCGGGCGCGCACCGGGTGTCCGTGGCGGTGGCGTGGGACGACTACCGCTCAACGCTTCCGTTCTCCGTCGAGGTGGGGCCGGGAGACCTGACGGTGTTCCTTCCGAAGACGGAGGACGCGGACGAATCGGACCTGTCCGAAGGCTGCCGGTTCACAAGTACCCGGATGGACCACGGCAACCCGAACACGCATCCCGCCGTCCGGGCGGACGCGGACTGTCTCGCCCCCCCGGCGGAGTTGCTTCCGCTGATCGGGATCGAGTACACGGGCGCCCCGGCGCCGATGGCCTGCAGGGAAGCGGCGCGGAAGGACGGGTCGGAAGACCCGGCGATCCGCTATTACGGCTGCTACTTCTCCGCCCCGCCGGACGAAGGCTGACGGGAAAGACCCCGAAAACCGAGGGGGAAAGACGCCCCCGGACGGCCCGCGACGCCGTTCGGGTGACGTTTGCCGATCCGATTGACAACCGAATGACAATCAACGTCGGAAAACAGGGTGTCGGGAGGTGGACGATTTGGGCTCTCCGAACTCCTTGGTGAGGAGTCCGAGCAGGTGCGGGAGTCCCGCCATTCAGATCGGTTTCTCCCGCTTTCGGGGCACGGTCCAGCAAGGTCCAGCGCAACGGCAGGAAACGCAGATCGTGCAGCCCTGTAATCAGTTAGCCGATTTCCTGCCGGGGTTCAGGCCCTTACCATTCCGCCGCCGCGGCATGGCGCCCCCGGGTTCATCCCCCTCCACCCGGGACTCCGGTTCGATGTAGGGATGCCAGAGCGGATCCCGTCGGTCGACCGTCGGGATCTCCGCGAAGTTGTAGTGCGGCGGCGGCGAGGCCGTCGTCCATTCGAGCGTCGACGCGTCCCACGGGTTGCGTCCGGCCGCCTCCCCGCGCCGCCACGTGCGCCACAGATTCCAGACCAGCGGCACGAAGGAGAGCGTGAAGATGAAGGCCCCGATCGTCGAGATCAGGTTGAAGACGTCCAGCCCGAGCCCTTCCGCGTACGTGTAGGTGCGCCTCGGCATCCCGAGGAGCCCCGAGAAGTGCATGGGGAAGAAGGTCACGTTCAACGCGAGGAAGGTGAGCCAGAAGTGGGCCTTCCCCAGGCCCTCGTGCAGCATCCGTCCCGTCGCCTTCGGGAACCAGTAGTAGAAGCCGCAGAAGAGGCCGAAGACGGTGCCGCCGATGAGCACGTAGTGGAAGTGCGCCACGACGAAGTACGTATCCGTCTGCTGCAGGTCCGCCGGCGGCGAACTGTGCATGACGCCGCTCAGGCCGCCGATCGTGAACGTCGCCACAAGTCCGGCCGCGTAGAGCATCGCCGTTCGGAATCGCAGACGCCCCCCCCACATCGTCGCGATCCAGTTGAAGATCTTGATCCCCGTTGGAATCGCGATGAGCATCGTCGTCCCGCCGAAGACCGCGTTCACGACGGGCCCGAGTCCGACCGAGAACATGTGGTGGACCCAGACGCCGAAGCCGAGGAAGGCGATGAGCACGCCCGAGAAGACGACGACGGGATACCCGAACAGGATCTTCCTGGAGAACGTCGGGATCACGTCGGATACGATGCCGAAGGCCGGCAGGATGAGGATGTAGACCTCGGGGTGGCCGAAGACCCAGAACAGGTGCTGCCAGAGGATGGGGTCCGCGCCCGCCGCCGCGTCGAAGAAGTGCGTCCCGAAGCTGCGGTCGAAGAGCATGAAGATCAGGCCGACCGTGAAGGGCGGGAAGGCGAGCAGGATGAGCGCGGAAACGATGAGCGCCATCCAGGTGAAGAGCGGCATCCTCATGAACGTCATCCCCGGCGCCCTCATGTTGAGGATCGTGACGAGGAAGTTCAGCCCGCCCGCGATCGACCCCACGCCGGAGATCAGGAGCGAGAGGACGTAGAAGTCGATGCCGAGACCCGGCGAATAC
Source organism: Gammaproteobacteria bacterium (assembly GCA_009843625.1). Taxonomy (GTDB): domain Bacteria; phylum Gemmatimonadota; class Gemmatimonadetes; order Longimicrobiales; family Gaopeijiaceae; genus BD2-11. The sequence goes on from VYDD01000171.1 coordinate 6,077, forward strand.
TCGCGGTTCGTCAGCGGCATGTACGCGAACCAGCCCCCGTCGGGCATCATCCGGAGGGGGACGCTCGCATACAGGAAGAGGCCGCCGAAGAGGAAGACCCAGAAGGAGAACGCGTTCAGGCGCGGAAAGGCGACATCGCGCGCCCCGCTCTGCAGGGGCACGACGAAGTTGAAGAAGGCGACGACGAGCGGCATGCCGGCGAAGAACACCATCGTCGTGCCGTGCATCGTGAACAGCTGGTTGTAGAGGTCCGGATCGAGGAAACTGCGCTCGGGGACCGCGAGCTGGAGCCGGATGAGTTGTCCCTCGAAGCCCGCGACGAGCAGGAAGGCGAACCCGACCACGAAGTACATGATCGCGATCCGCTTGTGGTCGACCGTCGTCAGCCAGCTCCAGATCCCGGTGGGATGCGCGTCGGTCATGGCCATGGCGCTAGCGGAGCGAGCCGAGATAGGCGACGAGCTGCCGGATCTGCGCGTCGCTCAGCTCGACCTCGGGCATCGGATTCCCGGGTTTCACGTGCTGGGTGGAGTCCAGCCAGCGCGCCAGGTTCCCGGGCGTGTTCTCAAGCACGCCCGAGGCGATCGTGAGCCGGCTCCCGAAGTGCGTGAGATCGGGGCCGAACTGCCCCGCCGCCGGCGTCCCTCTCACCGCGTGACAGCTCACGCACGCGTTCGCCATGAACACGCCCTGCCCCGCCCGCGCCTCCGCGTCCGCAGGCGTCAAAGCCGGCTCCGCGTTCGCCCGGGCCCAGCGCTCGAAGTCCTCCGGTTCGTCCACGATCAGGCGCATCCCCATGAGGGCGTGCGCCGTGCCGCAGAACTCGGCGCACTGTCCGTGGTACACGCCGACCGAATCCGGCCGGAACCAGAGCTGGTTTTCGATGCCCGGCACGAGGTCCCGCTTTCCGGCCAGGCGCGGAACCCAGAACGAATGCATGACGTCCGCGGAGCGGAGCCGCAGGTCGACGGTGCGGCCCAGCGGAACGTGCGCCTCGTTCGCCGTCACGATGCCGAGTTCCGGATAACGGAATTCCCACCACCACTGCTTGCCGATGACCTCGACGACGAGCGCTTCCGGATCCGGCGTCGACCGGTCGATGATGAAGATCGCGCGCATGGTCGGGATCGCGATGGCCACGAGGATGAGCGCCGGGGCCAGCGTCCAGCCGATTTCAAGGAGAAGGTGGCCGTGTACCTGTTTCGGCCGCCCGTCCCCCGGGCGCTCCCGAAAACGCACGAACACGTAGATGAGGACGCCCCCCACCACGACGAACACGCCGACCGCCCACCAGAAGATCTGGTCGAAGAGCTGGTCGATGAGCGTGGCGGAATCCGAACTGGGGTGCAGCGTGGATTGCGGATATTCGCCGCCGCAACCCTGGCTGACCAGCACCCCCAGGAATAGCACGAGCGCTGCGATCGCGCGTCGTCTCAAGGGCGTATCTATATGTGTTTCGGGATATCTCGAATTCAGGGCGGGCTCCGCATCCACG
>VYDD01000276.1:0-6176 GCA_009843625.1 Gammaproteobacteria bacterium
CGCGCAGTACCATCGAGCGCGATACGGAAGAGGCGACCGGGCGGATGCGCGAGTTGCTGGTCAAGGCGTGGCTCCGGCCCCTGATCGTCGGCCTGAGCCTCTGGCTCGGTTTCTTCGGCGGAAGCTGGGCGACGATGCACTGGTTGGCGGGAAGCATCCAGAGCCGGATCGAGACGCGCGCCGAACTGGGCCGGGACATAGAGGACGCCCAGAGGACGCTGGCCCAACTGGAAGTGGACACCTGGGGGCTCGTGTTCCACGAGATCGAGGGCGAGCGGTTCGTCGTGGTGCCGGACGGGGCGGTGGACGATCCGCCCTGGTGGGTGGACGGTCGCCCGGCGTTGAAGCTGTCGAACGAGTGAAGGAGGTCTATGACCGCGTTAGAGGAGCAGTTGACGAGGGCCTTGCGGAGGTTGTCCGCGCAGTACGAGACGGAGCAGCAGCGGCAATCCGGGCAGGCCGAAGCCTTGCGGCAGCACGTCGAAGCCTTGCGAGGGCGCGTCGAGCGGCAAAGCGGGGAGAACAAAGCCTTGCGGCAGCGTGTCGAGCGGCTGAGCGCGGAGAACGAAGTCTTGCAGCGGCAAATCGAGCGGCTCGACGTGCTGGCGACACGCTTGGCCGAGTATTTCGGGACATCCGCCGTCGCGAGACCGCGCGGCCTCCGTATCTGATGCGCCGCCCGGGACCAGATCGCGATCAGGGTCCGAGCCGCTGACCATGGCGTCCAGTCGCTTGCCACCCGAACGCCGCAGCGCCCGCCGTGCCGTCAGCCGCCCGTCTGGCGGAGACGCGGCCCCGGCGCGACGTTTCAAACGCGCAGATCGTGCAGTCCATCACGAGAGGAATCGAATGATGGCTCGCTCGAAACGAAGTCGGCGCTCGTACAGCGCCGGCGAATGGGGCCGGAATCGGGTACGGGTGTTCCCAGATCCGAAGACCGGCCGATACCAGATCGAGTGGCGCGAGAACGGGCGCAGGCTCACGAGGTCGCTCAAGCACCGTGACAGGTCGCGGGCCAAGAGGCAGGCGGACGAGGTTGCCGCTGGCTTCGCGGTCCACGAGCCCAACGGCCAGACCGAGGCCGAGCCCGAGCTGCTCACCCTGGGAACGCTTCTTGACATCTACGGCGACGAGGTGACCCCCACCAAGAGCGAGCGGTCCCGGAGGTACGACCGGGTCGCGATGAAGATGTTCATCAAGGTCTTCGGCAGGCAGAGGAAGCCCGCGACGCTTTCCCAGCGGGACTGGGACCGGTTCATCCGGGCGCGGCGGGCGGGCAAGGTCGGCCCGAGCCGCTCGCCGGTGTCCGACCGGACGATCGAAAAGGATCTGAGGTTCCTGCTGGCGGTCCTCAACTGGGCCACGAAATCGAGGGACGAGGAGGGGAAACTCCTCCTCGACTCCAATCCCCTCAGAGGCCTCAAGGTGCCGAAGGAGAAAAACCCCACCCGCGTGGTTCTCAGCCAAGCCGAGTACGAGGCATTGCTTCAGGCGTCTCTGGCGATGGACTGGCGGTTCCGCGTCGCACTGGTGGTTGCCCACGAGACAGGGCACCGGATCGGTGCCGTTCGCCAGCTGCGGTGGTCGGACATCGATATGGAACGCAGGACCATCCGGTGGCGAGGCGAGTGCGCGAAGACTGGATACGAGCACCGGACGCCGGTGACGGCCGAGGTGCTCGCCGTCCTGGAGGAGGCGAGGAGGCGGAATCCCGGAATCGGAGACGCTCCGCTGCTACCCGCGCCCAAGAACCCCTCCGCATGCATCGGGCGCTCACTGGCCCGCGACTGGTGGGACAGGGCCGAGGCGCTCGCCGGGCTGCCGCCCAAGCGACTCCGCGGCTGGCACTCCCTGAGGCGGAAGTTCGCCTCCGACCTCATGAATCAGCCGCTCAAGGTCCTCTGCGAACTCGGCGGATGGAAGACGGCCGAGACGGTCCTTCAGTGCTATCAGCGCGCCGACGAGGATCGGCTCAGGCAAGCTCTTGAGCAGCGCCAGAGGACCATTTCCCGCTAAATTAGCGGGAACAAAAAGCGGGAGTCGCTTTAACGAAATCCCGTAACACCAATCGGGGCGGCCGGATTCGAACCGGCGACCTACTGCTCCCAAAGCAGGCGCGCTACCGGGCTGCGCCACGCCCCGTCCGGTCTCGTCGTCCCGGAAGGATCGGTGATTTCGGCGGTCGCTTCAATCCCCGCGCGTCAACGGACCATCCGTCGCGGGGCGTTCGCAACGGATGTGCCCGCCGGACCGCGCGCGAGCCGGTGAGAGGGCGGCAGTCCGGGACCGTCAGTAGTGAAGCGTTTCGCGCAGGTGCCTGCCGAGCGCCCGGAAGGCCTTGCCCCTATGGCTGCGGGCATCCTTCTCTTCCGGTTCGAGTTCGGCGAAGGTCCTGCCGGCTTCGGGGTCCAGGAAGTGCGGATCGTAGCCGAATCCGCCTTCGCCTCGCGGCTCCAGACCGATGGTCCCGGGCGCTTCGCCCCGGAACACCAGTGGTTCGCCCATGCCGAAGTGCAGCACCGCGACGCACACGAAGCGTCCGGTGCGCCGATGCGGCTTGTGGCTCGCGAGCAGCTTCACCAGATGCTCGTTGTTGGCTCGGTCGCGCTCCTCGCCGGTGAGGTCCGCTGAAGGCGCAAAGCGCTTGGAACGCACCCCCGGGGCACCATCGAGGATGTCGACTTCGAGGCCCGAATCATCGGCGATGGTGGCCGCTCCGCAGAGGCTGTTGAAATAGGCCGCCTTGGCCTTGGCGTTCTCCTCGAAGGTGTCGAAGGCCTCGACCTTGTCTTCCACGGGGGAATAGGGGATGCCCGCTTCATCGAGGCTGAGGACGCGCAGTCCGGGGTCCGTGCCCAGGATGCGCCGGATTTCGTCCAGCTTGTGGGGGCTTCGCGTGGCGGCGACCAGCGTGAGTGCGTGCGACGGGCTCATTCGCGCGCTCCTGTTTGGCGGTTTCCTCGTCGGGGTGGGTTGCGAGTGCGCTCTGCTGCCGGGAGCGGACCTTGACGTTTCGCGAAGAAACTCTCTATGGGAACGGGTGCCGACGCAAGGGACGCTGTGAGGCGGCCGTGCGTTCGCGAGCGTGGAGGGCCGGGTCCGAATGAGGCAGGTTCATTCCGATGGCGCGGGTTGCGCCCGGCGGATGCGGCGCACGAGTTGGGTCGTGGATCTTCCCGGAAGGTACGGCACCACCACGACTTCCCCACCCGCGGCCCGGACTTCGTCGCGGCCGACCATCTCTTCGATGGCGTAGTCTCCACCCTTCACGAGCACGTCCGGAAGCAGGGCCGCGATGAGCGCGCGGGGGGTGTCCGAGTCGAACGGGGTGATCACGTCGACGCTGGTGAGAGCTGCGAGCACGGCGGCGCGGTCCTCGAGGGAAGCGTAGGGGCGGTGCGGCCCCTTGAGGCGGGCGACGGAAGCGTCGGTGTTGAGTCCCACCACGAGCACGTCCCCCAGGGCACGGGCGGCCGACAGGTACTCCACATGGCCGCGGTGCAGAACGTCGAAGCACCCGTTCGTGAACACGAGGCGGCCGTTGCGGGGACGGCCGTGGCGGGCGAGAAGCGCGTCCACGGCGAGCACCTTGCGGCTCGGGGGGGCGGGGGCGTGCGTCACAGGTCGGCGGGTGCGGGCGGAGCGCGGCGAAACTCCGCCAGCAGGTCACCCGCGCCGCGGCCCAGAAGGACCGTCGCCACCTCGGCCGCGAGGCGCTCGGGCTCGGTCTGGCGGCCGGTGCGGTCGGCGCGGATGACCCGGCGGCCATCGGGGCTGAGCACCATCGCCCACAGCCGGAGGCCGCCCGGGTAGGGCAGTCCCAGCACGCCGACGGGCAGGTGGCAGCCCGCGCCCAGCAGACTGAGCAGCTCCCGCTCGGCCCGCACCGCTTGGCGGGTGGGGTGGTCGTCCAGCGACGCCGCCAGCCGCCGCGCCCGCTGATCGTCGCGGCGGACCACCACGGCGAGCGCGCCCTGCCCCGCGGCCGGCAGCCACGCCGTGCGCTCCAGAAGCTCGCTCGCGCGGTCGAGGAGACCCAGGCGCCCCAGCCCGGCGGCCGCGAGCACCAGCGCTTCGCATTCGCCCCGGTCGAGCTTGGCCAGCCGGGTGTCCACGTTGCCGCGCATGGGCACCACGGCGCAGTCCGGGCGGAAGGCGCGAGCGAGCGCGGTCCTGCGCGGGGAGCCGGTGCCGATGCGGGCGCCGGCGGGCAGGGTGGCGAGGGTGCGCTGGTCGTCCGGCGGCAGCACCAGCGCATCCCGCGGGTCCTCGCGCGCGGGCGTGGCGGCGACGCAGAGGCCCGGCGCCATGCGGGTCGGCAGGTCCTTCAGGGAGTGCACGGCCACGTCGACGTCACCGTCCAGAAGGGCGACGTCCAGTGCGCTGGTGAAGACGCCTTCGCCTCCGATGCGGGCGAGCGAGTCATCCGCCTGCTCGTCGCCCCTTGTGCGAACGACATGCAGCGACACGCTCGCTCCGGCGTCGCCCTCCAGAGCGGACGCCACCTGTCGGCTCTGGATCAGGGCAAGCGCAGACCCCCGGGTCCCCAGCCGCAGTCGGGGCCTCTCCGGTCTGACCTGCGAGGGACCTGCAGACACTCGAGCCCCGGGGTCAGAACGCCCGCAGGATGAGGAACGCGGCAAGCAGCACGGCGACCCACAACACCATGCTGCCGGTAGGCCAGGAACGCGCCAGCGCGCCGTGCGGCCCCGTGTGGCGGAAGGCGCCGCCGAGCGCCCAGTTCACTCCTCCCAGCACCGCGCCGCGAACGGTGGCATCCGCCGCGCGAATCGCCGATCCGAGCCGCCGCACGATCGCCGGAGCCAGCTTCCGGTAGGTCCACTCCACATCCAGGTTCACGGCGCGGATCTCGTCCGGATAGATGCGTGCCAGCCGGAACAGGACGACCGCGCCGATCGCGAACGCCAGCAGTTGCAACTGGGTCACAACGTGCGTCACGTCGTAGGGATTGTAGTCGACGTCGAAGGGAAGAAGGTCATAGAGCAGCCATGGCATCGACCCGATCGCTACGCATCCGATGGCCCCCACGGTCATCGCGGCAAGCATGTTCCAGGGCGGCTCGCGCGTCCGGATGCCCGAGTCGTGGGCGAAGAAGGCGAAGAACGGGATCTTGATGCCCGCATGCTCGACCACGCCCGCGGAGGCGAACAGCATCGCCAGCCAGATCCAGTAGTGATGCTCTTCGAGCAGCGCGCTCATGATGAGCGCCTTGCTCACGAAGCCGTTGAAGAGCGGGACCGCGGAAATGGAGGCTGCTCCCACGATGCAGAGCGCCGTGGTCCATTTCATGGTCCTCCACAGACCGCCCAGCTCCGAGGCCTTGGTGGTGCCGGTGCGGTACAGCACGGCCCCCATCGACATGAAGAGCAGGCCCTTGAAGAGCACGTCGTTGAAGGCGTGCGCGACGGCCCCGTTGACGGCCTTGTTCGTGCCCACCCCGATGCCGCACACCATGAAGCCGATCTGGTTGATCATGCTGTAGGACAGAACCCGCCTGAGGTCGTTCTCGATGACGGCGAAGAAGATGGGGTAGCAGGCCATCACCGCGCCGACGTAGATGAGCAGCTCGGTTTCCGGGAATCCGCGCGCGAGGGCATACACCGCGACCTTGGTAGTGAACGCGCTCAGGAAGACCGTGCCCGTGGGCGTGCTCTCCGGGTAGGCGTCGGTCAGCCAGTTGTGCACCAGCGGGAAGGCGCCCTTGACCGCGATGGCCAGGAAGATCAGCCAGCCCGACAGGCCCTCCAGGCCAATGTGGTTGAAGGCGATGTCACCGGTCTGGGCCGCCCGGGCCATCGCGCCGGCGAGCAGGGCCACACCCGAGACGACCTGGATCACCAGGTAGCGCATTCCCGCTCTGCGCGCCCGTTCGGTGCCGCGCGCGAAGATGAGGAACACCGAGCTTACCGCGAGCACCTCCCAGAAGAGGAAGAGCGTGATCAGGTCGCCCGCGAACACCGCGCCCAGCCCGCTCCCCGCGTACACCAGCGCGGCGGTGTGCTGGAGGGTCGCGGAATCCTCCTTCTTCAGGTGCAGCGAGTAGAGAATGGCGATGAACGCCCCGAGGTGGAACAGGTAGCCGAAGAGCAGGCTCAACCTGTCGGCCCGGTCGAGCGACAGCTCGTAACCGAGAATTCCCACGGAGAGCCCGAAGC
>VYDD01000276.1:6186-7502 GCA_009843625.1 Gammaproteobacteria bacterium
CCTTCCTCGCTGCCGGCCACGTAGAGCGCGCCCAGTCCGGGAACCGCCAACACCAGGATATGCCGCGGCCATCCCCGCACGAACGGCACCAGCAGGGCGCCGGCGAAGAAGATCGCGAACGGAGGGAGGCTAGTCGGCATCGTAGTAGTCCTCCGACCGCATCACGATGCGCCTCAGCCCCTTGGCGGCCAGGATCAGGCCCGCCACTCCGAAGAGTCCCCACAGTGGGTAGAACGCCTTGAGGTTTTCCCAGGGATGTTCGATGTACCGGTCCACGAAGAAGTCGGCGACCAGCAGCCCGGCCGAGATCAGGAAGAAGATGCCCAGAATGATGCGCGTGGCCTTCGGCCCGACGCTCGAAGGCGGATGGCCGTCTTCATGCCCCCCGTGGCCGCCATGGGAGCCGTGGGGCCCGGAGCCACGGGCCGCCTCACCGCTTCCCGATCCGCGGGCGCCGGCGCGCCCCGAGTCTCGCCTGTTCATGGCATCGCCCCCTTCATCGCCTCGCTCCCCGCGCTCACGGCCCCGCCACCATCGAGATCAGCCGGAAGAAGGGATCCGGGTACACGAAGAGCGCGAAGCAGCACAGGCTGGTGATCACGATCGCGATCAGCGAAGGGAGCGGGGCCTCGCGTATCCCACCGTTCCCGTGCCCGTGCCCGTGCGGATTGGAGGCCGCCGGGCTGAAGAAGGCCCGCACCGGCACGATCATCAGGTATCCGATGGAGAGCAGAGAACTCACCATCAGCACGACGACAAGTCCGACCTGGCCCGCATCCAGGGCTCCGAGCCCCAGGAACCACTTGCTCCAGGTGCCGCCCGCAGGCGGAAGCCCGATGATCGACAGCGTCCCCACGAAGAAGGCGGCGAAGGTTACGGGCATGGTGCGCCCCAGCCCCTTCATGTCGCTGATCTCGGTCTTGTGCGCAGCCACCATGACCGCGCCCGCGCAGAAGAACAGGGTGATCTTGCCGAAGGCGTGCATGACGATGTGCATGCCCCCGCCGATGATCCCCATGGTGTTGGCCAGCATGGCACCCAGCACGACGTAGGAGAGCTGGCTGATCGTCGAGTAGGCCAGCCTGGCCTTCAGATTGTCTTTCCGGAAGGCCACCAGCGACGCCAGGATGATGGTCGCGGCGGCGACCCACATGAGCCAGACGCTCGCGCCCAGCTGCGTGAGAAAGTCGATGCCGAAGACGTAGATGACGACCTTGAGAATGCTGAACACGCCCGCCTTCACCACCGCCACCGCGTGCAGCAGCGCGCTGACCGGCGTGGGAGCCACCATCGCCGCGGGAAGCCAGCGGTGGAAG
>VYDD01000099.1:0-1953 GCA_009843625.1 Gammaproteobacteria bacterium
AGGAAGGCGGAGACCCCGACCTGATCGCCCGCATCGCTGGCGACGACGCCTTCGGGCTGAGCGCGCCCGAACTGGCCGACCTCCTCCGGGGCGAGCGCTTCATCGGGCGCGCTCCCGAACAGGTGGAGCGCTTTCTGGACGGGTTCGCCCAGCCGCTTGTCGACCGTCTCGGACCCCAAGCCCGCGCCCGTCTCGACGCCCCCGACATTCGTGTCTGACCTCACCCATGACCCCACCCCAGCCATGGAGCTCGACGACAACGTGACGACCATCGTGGATTCCGCCCTTCCCCTCCAACTCCTCCACCGCGGCAAGGTGCGGGACGTCTACGAGGCGGGCCCCGACACCCTGTTCATGGTGGCGAGCGACCGCGTGAGCGCCTTCGACGTGGTCCTGCCCCAGCCGGTGCCCCACAAGGGCGAAGTGCTCACGCAGCTGACCGCCTGGTGGCTGGCGCGCTTCTCCGCCCGCTCGCCGGTGCCGGGCGCCGAGGGGGGCATCGACCACCACCTGCTCGCCGTGCGGCGGGACGAGATCATCGACCGGGTCCCCGAACTGGCGCACAGCGTCGACAGCTGGGCGCGCCGGGCGATGCTGGTGCGCCGCACCCGGCCGATCCTGGTCGAGTGCATCGTGCGCGGCTACATCACCGGGTCGGCCTGGCGGGAATACCGCCGGAGCGGCACGCTCGCCGGCGAGCCCCTCGCGCCGGGCATGATCGAAAGCGACCGCATGGAGCCGCCCATCTTCTCCCCGTCGACCAAGGCACACGAAGGCCACGACGAGAACATCACCTACGACCAGGTGGTGGAGCTCCTGGGCGCGTCCATGGCGGAGACCCTGCGCGACCTCTCGCTCGGCATCTACAGCGCGGGATCAGAGACCGCGCGCCAGCGCGGCATCATCCTCGCGGACACCAAGTTCGAGTTCGGGATGGACTCCGGTGGACGGCTGCTCCTCATCGACGAGGTGCTGACCCCCGACTCGTCGCGCTTCTGGCCCGCCGAGCACTACGCGACCGGCCGCGGACAGCCTTCCCTCGACAAGCAGCCCGTGCGCGACTACCTCGCTCACGAAACGGCCTGGAACAAGATGCCGCCCCCGCCCGACCTCCCCGACCGCATCGTGGAGGAGTCGACGGCCCGCTACCTGGACATCTTCCAGCGGTTGGTGGGCGTGCCGCTGGCCGAATACAGGGGCCCCAGCTTCGGATGAAGAACATCCCGTGATCCGCAAGCGCGCGCGCCGCAGGCGGCTGCAGAGGGGCATCATCATCATCCCCTCCGCCTTCACCCTGGGCAACGTCTTCTTCGGCGTGTTCGCCATGGTGATGGCGTCGCGGGGCGCGTACGAATGGGCCGCGTGGTTCATCGTATTCGCGGGCATCCTCGACACCTTCGACGGCGGCCTGGCGCGCTTCACGCGCACGGGTTCGCGCTTCGGCGCCGAGCTCGACTCGCTGGCCGACGCGGTCAGCTTCGGCGTGGCCCCGGCGATGGTCATGTACCAGCTCTACTGGGCCGACGGCTCGTGGAGCTGGCTGCTGTCCTACCTCTTCGTGACCGCGGTCGTGGTCCGCCTGGCGCGCTTCAACGTGGAGCAGGGGGGAGAGGCGAAACGCTCGTTCCACGGGCTGCCGTCGCCGGCTGCGGGGATGATGCTGGCGACATCCTACCCCTTCACCCAGACGGCATTCTTCGAGGCGTATCTGAGCACCCTTCCGTGGACCCAGATCATGGGCATCCTCATGGTGCTGCTCTCCGCGCTGATGCTGAGCCACGTCCCCTACGCTCGCATGCCCCGCGTGGGGCTGCGCACCCCCAGAACCCGCATCAACAGCGCCATCGTCGTGGCCACCATCGTCACCGCGATCGCCGTCCCCCGCTACTACTTCTTCCCGGTCCTGTTCGGGTACGCCGTCTGGGGCCTTCTGAAGTCGGTGGTGATCGGCTT
>VYDD01000099.1:1963-7496 GCA_009843625.1 Gammaproteobacteria bacterium
ATCCTCTCCTGGAAGTGGATGAGGATGAGGATGACGACGAGCCTGAAGACGAGGCAGAAGTCCGCCCGCTCGACTACGGCGGCCTCGGACCCCGCTACCGCGCCGACAGGCGCAATCGGCTCGCCCGACGCCGGCGGACCAACCCCCGCGACGACAACGGCACGGAGGACACAACTTGAGCGCCTACGCCATCGAAATCCGCGTGACCCCCCGCCGCGGGCTGCTGGACCCGCAGGGGAAGGCCATCCAGCACGCCCTGGACTCCCTGGGCTTCGCCGGGGTCGGGGAGGTGCGCGCCGGCAAGCTGCTCGTGATCGAGCTCGAAGCCGACTCGCCGGACGAGGCCGCCGCCCGGGCCACCCGGATGTGCGAGAAGCTGCTCGCGAACCCCGTGACCGAGGACTTCGCCATCGAAGTCGGACGCGATGCCGCACAGCCGGAGGCGGCGACGTGAGAGCGGTGGTGGTGACCTTCCCCGGGTCCAACTGCGACTACGACTGCCTGCAGGTGCTGCGCAAGGTGATGGGGGTCGACACCCGCTTCATCTGGCACCGCGAGCACGAGCTGGGCGACCCGGACCTGGTGGTGCTTCCAGGCGGCTTTTCCTACGGCGACTACCTGCGCGCCGGCGCCATCGCGCGCTTCAGCCCCATCGTGGAGGCAGTCAAGCGCTACGCCGGGCGCGGCGGGATCGTGCTCGGCATCTGCAACGGCTTCCAGATCCTGTGCGAGGCCGGGCTGCTCCCGGGCGCCCTCAGGCGCAACGACTCGCTGAAGTTCCGGAGCCACGACGTGCACGTGCGCGTCGAGACCACGGACACCGCCTTCACCCGCGCGTACCGGCCCGGCCAGGTCCTGCGCATTCCGATCGCGCACGCCGAAGGCAACTACATCGCCGACCCGGCCACGCTCGAGCGCCTCGAGGCGGAGCGGCGTGTCGTCCTCCGCTACACGACGCGCGAAGGAGCGCTCGGCGAAGGCGGCAACCCCAACGGCTCCGCCAACGACATCGCCGGGATCGTGAATAGCGCCGGGAACGTGCTGGGGCTCATGCCCCATCCCGAGCGGGCCGCGGAAGGCGTCCTGGGCTCCACCGATGGACTGGGCATGTTCGAGTCCCTGGTCGCCCACTGCACGCGCGAGAGGGTGGCATGATCGGGGCCGCGAGCGGCGGGAACGGCAGCGGACCCGCGGCGCCGGAGCCGCGTCCCGGAGATCCGGAGATCACGGCGGAACTCGTCGCCGATCACGGTCTAACGCCCGAGGAATACGACAAGATCGTCGGGCACCTCGGGCGCACCCCGACCTTCACCGAACTCGGCGTCTTCTCGGCGATGTGGTCGGAGCACTGCGGGTACAAGAATTCAAAGCGCCTGCTCCGGCTTCTGCCCACCGAGGCCCCCTGGGTCATCCAGGGCCCGGGCGAGAACGCGGGCGTGATCGACATCGGTGACGGATACGCGCTCGCCTTCAAGATCGAGTCGCACAACCATCCGTCCGCGGTCGAACCCTACCAGGGCGCGGCCACCGGAATCGGAGGCATACTGCGCGACGTCTTCACCATGGGCGCCCGCCCGGTCGCGGTGCTCGACTCGCTGCACTTCGGGGACCTGGACTCGAGCCGCGTGCGCTACCTCTTCGACGGCGTCGTGCGCGGGGCCGGTGACTACGGCAACTGTGTGGGCATCCCCAACCTCGGCGGCGAGGCCTACTTCGACCGCGGCTACGAGGGCAATCCCATCATCAACGTGATGTGCCTGGGCATCATGAAGCGCGAACAGCTCATCCGGGGCGAAGCCCACGGGGAAGGCAACACGCTGATGGCGGTGGGCGCGCGCACCGGGCGCGACGGCATCCACGGGGCCACCTTCGCCAGCGAGGAGCTGGGCGAGGACTCCGACGCCAGCCGGCCCCAGGTGCAGGTGGGCGACCCCTTCACCGAGAAGCTCCTGCTCGAGGCAAGCCTGGAACTGATCCGGAGCGGCCACATCGTGGGCATCCAGGACATGGGCGCGGCCGGCATCACCTCCAGCGCCGCGGAGATGGCCGGCCGTTCCGGCAGCGGGGTCGTGATCGACACCGCGCTGGTGCCGGTGCGCGAGCCGGGGATGACGCCGTACGAGATCCTGCTCTCCGAGAGTCAGGAGCGCATGATGGTGGTCGTGCACAGGGGCCGGGAAGAGGAGGTCCGGCAGATCCTGGCCAAGTGGGAGCTGGAGGCGGCGGAGGTCGGCCAGGTCACGTCCGACGGACGCTTCCGCATCCTGGAGGATGGCCGCCCGGTCGCCGACATCCCCGCGCTTCCCCTCACCGAGGGGTGCCCGACCTACGAGCGCGAAGGCATCGAGGGCGAAGAGGTGCGCGCGCTGAGGGAGATGGACCTGACGCCCTACGCGGGCGGCGAGGGCGACCGCACCGCCGACTTCCTCCGCCTGCTGGCCTCTCCCAACCTGGCCTCCCGCCGGTGGATCCACGACCAGTACGACACCACGGTGCGCACGGCGAGCGTGATCCAGCCTGGAGGGGACGCGGGCGTCCTGCGCGTGCGCGGCACCCGGCGCGGGATCGCGGTGACCACCGACTGCAGCGGCCGCTACACCTACCTGGAGCCCGGCACCGGCGCCCGCATCGCCGTGGCCGAGGCCGCGCGCAACCTGGCGTGCGCCGGGGCGCTGCCCATGGCCGTGACCAACAACCTCAACTTCGGCAACCCGCTCAAGCCGCACATCTACTACCAGTTGCGCGAGGCCGTGCTGGGCATGGTCGAGGCCTGCGCGCTCTTCGAGACCCCGGTGACCGGCGGCAACGTCTCGCTCTACAACGAGACCAGCGGCACGCCCATCTACCCCACGCCCGTCATCGGCATGGTCGGCATCATCGAGGACCTGTAACAGGTCACCCGACACGCGTTCCGGGACGAGGGCGACGCAATCGTGCTGCTGGGCCGAAACACCGACGAGCTGGGCGCATCCGAATACCTGTACGCGATGCACGGCATCGTGGGCGGAAGGCCCCCGCGGGTGGATCTGCTGGCGGAACGCGTGCTCCAGCAGGCGCTGCTGGCCATGATCGGCGAGGGGCTGCTGAGCTCGGCGCACGATTGTTCGGAGGGCGGCCTGGCGTGCGCGCTCGCCGAGAGCGCGCTACACGAGGGCGAAGACCCGGTCGGCATTCGCGTGCGACTGGCGGACCCGCTGCCCTCGACCGCACTATTCTTTGGAGAGGCGCAGGGGCGCGTGGTGGTTTCGTGCGATCCCGCGAGCCTCGAGCGGGTGCGGCGGCTGGCCGATCGGTACGGCGTGCCCTGCACGAAGATCGGCACGGTAGGAGCGACCGGCGGCAGTTTCGTCGTGGAGAGCACGGACGCGCGCATAGAGGCGGACATCAGGGAGGTGAGTGCGGTGTACTTCGGGGCTCTGCCGGAACGCATGGACGCGCATTAGCGAGGGATAGTATTCCGTGGACGAACCACGCCCGGCATTCGAGCGGCGATGCATCCACGAACAGCGGGCGCCCGGAGGCGGCACATGAGGGACGGACAGTACACGCTTCCACTGGCCGGCAAGGCCGAGCCGCAGTCCGGGCCTCTTCGCCCGCAGGACATCCCCGGCTCGCTTCTGGACGACAGCCCACGCGAAGAGTGCGGCATCTTCGCGGTCAGCGGCATCGAAAACGCCGCGGAACTCGTCTTTCTCGGTCTCTACGCGCTCCAGCACCGCGGACAGGAATCCGCCGGCATCTACTCGATGGACCGCGCAGGGCGCGCGAGCGTGAAGAAGGGCCTCGGGCTCGTCTCCGATGTCTTCGACGCGGAAAAGCTGACCGCCCTCCCGGGCGGAACCTCGGTCGGCCACGTGCGCTACTCGACGGCCGGGGGCAGCCTTCAGGAGAACGCCCAGCCCATCGTGGCCCGCTATGCGAATGGTCCGCTTGCCATCGCGCACAACGGCAACCTGACCAACGCCCTGGACCTGAAGGACCGGCTGGTGCACGAGGGCGCCCTCTTCCAGACGTCGAGCGACTCCGAGGTCATCGTACATCTGATGGCGCGCTCGCGGCACCGCGACGTGGAACAGCAGGTGGACGACGCGCTGGCTCACCTGGAGGGCGCCTTCTCGCTCGTGATCGCGGTGGGAGATGCCCTCTACGCCGTGCGCGACCCGCGCGGGTTCCGACCTCTCCTGCTGGGACGAAAGGACAACGGCTACATCCTGGCGTCGGAGTCGTGCGCCTTCGACATCGTCAATGCCGAGTACGTGCGCGACGTGGAGCCGGGCGAACTGCTGCGCATTCGCGGAGGCAAGGTCGAGAAGCTGCGCAGCCTGCGCGCCGCGCCCCGTCCGTCGCCGTGCATCTTCGAACTGGTCTACTTCGCCCGCCCCGACTCGCGCATCTGGGGAGCCAGCGTGGATCGCTCCCGGCGGGCCTTCGGGCGCCAGCTCGCCCGAGAGCATCCCGCCGAGGCGGACGCGGTGGTGGCCGTCCCGGACAGCGCGAATTCAGCGGCGCTGGGATACTCCGAGGAGACCGGCCTGCCCTTCGAGCTCGGCCTCCTGCGCAACCACTACGTGGGCCGCACCTTCATCCGCCCCTCGCAGGCGGATCGCGATTTCGGAGCCCGCATCAAATACAACCCGGTGCGCGAGGTACTGGAAGGACGCCGCATCGTGCTCGTGGACGACTCCATCGTGCGCGGCACCACCAGCCGCAGCCTGGTGCGCTTCGTGCGGGGCGCGGGCGCGGCGGAAGTGCATCTGCGCATCGCCAGCCCCCCGGTGCGCAACCCCTGCTTCTACGGCATCGACATGCCCAGCAAGGAAGAACTGATGGGCTCGGGGCACACCGTGGAGGAGATCCGCGAGGAGCTCGGGCTGGATTCGCTCGGCTACATCTCGCTGGAGGGGATGACGAAGGCCGTGGAGGAGTTCGGTCCCTTCTGCGACGCCTGCTTCTCGGGGCACTACACCGCGCCGCTGGTGGACATCGAACGCCAGTTGGACAACTCGCTTCTGGCCCTCGCGCGCTGACGAGGTCCCTGTCAGCCGCCCGGAGGCACCACCACTTCCGCCGTGTAGATGAGGTCGCCGAGCGGCGAGTTGTCGCCGTTGGCGGAGTTGCCGGTCACGTGGAAGACCACGGGCGTCGGTTCCCCGGGCGCCACCCACTCGAAGCTCCAGCTGGCAACATCTCCGGGACCGAGTTGGCTCCCCGCAACCGTGTGGTTGATGTAGTCGACGCCGTCCTCGCTGCGTACGACCGTGCGCCCGTCCAGGGGCGCCAGCCGTCCTGCCGGCGTGCCCGTCCGCTCGCCCTCATTGAAG
Source organism: Gammaproteobacteria bacterium (assembly GCA_009843625.1). Taxonomy (GTDB): domain Bacteria; phylum Gemmatimonadota; class Gemmatimonadetes; order Longimicrobiales; family Gaopeijiaceae; genus BD2-11. The sequence goes on from VYDD01000099.1 coordinate 7,285, forward strand.
CGCGCGGCGGCCTGGAAGCCCGCACTGCCCATCCCCTCCCCTTCCACGATCACGGTGACCACGTAGACCGCGCCCGGCGTGAAGGAGGCGGGGATGCCGTCGAGCAGAAGCGCACCCCCCAGTGCGTTCAGCTCGAGGTCCAGATGGCACTCGATGCAGGTGAGTTCGCCGAACCCGCCGGTGCGCGCGAGGGGCGGGCCGTCGGCGTGGGG
>VYDD01000175.1 GCA_009843625.1 Gammaproteobacteria bacterium
CCCCCGAACTCGCGCCGGACGTTCCCCTCCAGCCCGGGGCCGTGATGAGCATCCCCGAGCCGGATCCCGTGGAGGCCGGGCGCGCCCCCCTCCCCGGCGAGTACACGGGCGCCTTCGACGTCCTCCACTACGACCTGGAGTTGTCGCTCCACCTGGACCGGAGCGACTTCGACGGCCGCGCGCGCATTCTGGTCGCGCCCCCCGCCGACCCGGAGACGCCGATGGAGTTCGACCTGGTGGGCCTCGCCATTCATGCCATCGAGGTGGACGGCGTCCGCACCCCGTTCGAGTACGCCGACGGGAAGCTGCGCGTCTTCGCGCCCCCGAACGCGGCCGGCCCGGTTGAGGTCGCCGTGGCTTACGGCGGCACCCCCGACGACGGCCTGATCCTGCGCGACAACGTGCACGGCGACCCGGCGGCCTTCGCCGACAACTGGCCCAACCGGGCGCGCTTCTGGTTCCCGTCGGTCGACCACCCGAGCGACAAGGCGACCGTGGAGTACACCATCCACGCGCCCGCCGCCTGGCAGGTGATCGCCAACGGCACCATCGCGGCGCCGCCCGCCCCCACCGGCGACGACGCCCTGGGAGGCGCGGAAGGCCGGCGCACCTGGCGCTGGACCACCTCGGTGCCCATCCCCAGCTACACCATGGTGATCGGCGGCGCGGATCTCGCCGTGCGCCAGGTGGGGCTCGCCGCCTGCGACGACTCCCCGGTTTCACCGCGCAGCGACGGGTGCACGCGCGTGACCTACTGGGTCTATCCCCAGGACGTCGACAACGGCGCCCGCATCTTCGGGCGCGCGGCGGAGATGGTCGACTTCTTCACCGACCTCATCGGCTCCTACCCCTACGAGAAGCTGGCCAACGTGCAGAGCGCCACCCGCTTCGGCGGCATGGAAAACTCCTCGGCCATCTTCTACAGCGAGCAGGGCATCGCCCAGGGCCGCAACATGGAGGGTACCGTCTCGCATGAGATCGCGCATCAGTGGTTCGGCGACAGCGTCACGGAGTCGGAGTGGTACGACCTGTGGCTCTCCGAGGGCTTCGCCACCTATTTCGGAGCGCTTTTCTTCGAGGAGGCCGACGGACCCGGAGACTTCCGCGGAAGGATGGAAGGGAGCCGGCAGCGCGTGCTCGCCTCAAGCGACGTCAACCGTCCCGTGGTCGACCGCGAGGAGACGAACCTCTTCAACCTGCTCAACGCCAACAACTATCCGAAGGGCGGATGGGTGCTGCACATGCTGCGCGGCATGCTGGGCGACGAGACGTTCTTCACCGGCATCCGCAACTACTACGCGCGTTTCCGCGACAGCGTGGCGAGCACCTCCGACTTCCGCGCCGTCATGGAGGAGGCGTCCGGCTCCGACCTGGGCTGGTTCTTCGAGCAGTGGCTCTACCGGCCCGGTTATCCGGTGGTCACCTCCGAAACCGCATGGGATGCGGACTCCGGTGAGGCGGTGGTCACCATCCGGCAGACGCAACAGGCCGACTGGCCCGCTTTCCGGCTGCCCCTGGACATCGAGTTCGAGGTGGGCGGCAACGCTGAACGCAGCCGCGTCGAGGTCACCGGGAGGGAACAGACGTTCCGCATCCCGCTCGAGGCCGCGCCCTCCAGCACGACCCTCGACCCGGACGACTATCTGCTCATGCAAACGGGCGGCAACTGACGGGCCCCCATCGGGATCGAAGCTGTAAACACTTGTATTCGCGGCCCCGATGCGCGACCATGGCAGTTTCCGCCTACCCACCAGAAACCCAACATGAAATGAATGGAGACGGCTCTTGGCCGGGACCACACATCTCAGGTTTGAGCGCGACATCGCCGAACTGCAGCGGCAGATCGACGGCCTTCGCGCGCTGGCGGACGAGAAGGGCATCGACGTGGTGCGCGAAATCGACGTCCTTCGCAGCCGTCTCGCGGCCATGACCGAAGAGACCTACCGCAACCTCGCCCCCATGGAGCGCGTGCAGGTGGCGCGCCATCCCAACCGCCCGTACATGCTGGACTATGTGGAGCGCATCTTCACCGACTGGATCGAACTCCACGGCGACCGGAGCTATCGGGACGACCAGGCCATCGTGGCGGGCTGGGCGTGCCTGGACGGACAGTCCCTCATGGTCATCGGCCAGCAGAAGGGCCGGGCCATGAAGGAGAACCTGCGCCGCAACTTCGGCATGCCTCATCCGGAAGGGTACCGCAAGGCTCTGCGCCTGATGAAGATGGCGGAGAAGTTCGGGCGCCCGGTCGTGACCGTCATCGACACCCCCGGGGCCTACCCGGGACTCGGCTCCGAGGAGCGCGGCATCGGCGAAGCCATCGCCCGCAACCTTCGCGAGATGGCGGCGCTGCGAGTTCCGACCGTCTCCGTCGTCATCGGCGAGGGCATGTCCGGCGGCGCGCTCGGCATCGGGGTGACCGACCGCATCCTCATGCTGGAACACGCCGTGTATTCGGTGATCTCCCCGGAAGGGTGCGCCGCCATCCTCTGGCGATCGCGGGACCACCGCGAGAAGGCCGCCGAGGCGCTGCGCCTGACCTCGGCCGACCTGCTCAGGCTGGGCGTGGCGGACGACATCATCGGCGAGCCGGTCGGGGGCGCCCACTCCGACTGGGAAGCCGCCTCGAGGAGCGTGTCCGTCGCTCTCAGGCGACAGCTGGCCGAGTTGACCGCGCTCGACACCGACGAACTGCTGGCACGGCGCTGGCGCAAGTACGAGGCGATCGGGGACTGGGCCGGGAAGGTGATCGAGGAGTCCGGACTCACGGGCCCGCGCCTCGATGCGGAGAGCGGCAGAAGCATGAGAGCCGGCGGCTGAGGACGTACCCCACCCGGGTTCGAGAGTAGATGCCAGAGTTCGCGGAAGTCCGGTTCAAGGGAACACGCAAGGACTACTTCACCTGCCAGCCCGGCGCGCTTCAGCCGGGCAGCTGGGTGATGGTGGAGGCCGAGCGCGGCCGCGATCTCGGCCGCGTGACCGCCCTGGGCGCCATCGCCGAACGCAAGTGCTCCTCATCCGGCGGATGCGCAACGCCGGAACCGTCCCGGAAGGTCCTGCGGCAGGCTCTCGCCGACGAGATCCGGCACGTGAGCCAGCTTCGCACCGACGAGGATCGCGTGCGCGCGCTGGCGCGCGACAAGGTGGCCGCCCACAGGCTGAAGATGAAGGTCACCGAGGCGGAGTGGCAGTTCGACCGCAAGAAGCTGATCATCTACTTCACGGCCGAGCGGCGGGTCGACTTCCGGGCCCTGGTCCGCGATCTGGCCCGCACCTTCCGCACCCGCATCGAGTTGCGCCAGATCGGCGTGCGCGACGAAGCCGCGATGCTCGGAGGAGTCGGCCGCTGCGGGCGCGAACTGTGCTGCTCCACCTGGCTCCCCTCCCTGCGTCCGGTGAGCCTTCAGCTGGCCAAGGACCAGCGCCTCTCCCTCAACCCGTCGCAGATCTCCGGTTGCTGCGGCCGTCTCATGTGCTGCCTCAAGTACGAGCACGACGCGTACGTTCGGGCGCGCCGGCGGTTCCCGCGCGAGGGAAGGTCGGTGAACACTGCGGTGGGGCGGCAAAAAGTGGTCGCGGTGGACATCTGGAGCGAGACGGTCACCCTTCTCGCCGGCGACGGAGCCCGCCGCAAGGTGACGCTGAAGGAACTCAAGAAAGAGGTGTCCGGGGTTCCCCGGGGGAAACGCTCCAACTGACCCGGACATGAGCCGAAGACGCTATCTCACGACGCCGATCTACTACGCGTCGGGCGAGCCCCACATCGGGCACGCCTACACCACGATTCTCACCGACGTGCTGGCCCGTTTTCACCGCCAGACCGGCGCCGAAACGAGATTCCTCACCGGCACCGACGAACACGGTCCCAAGATCGCCGAGGAGGCGGCCCGGCGCGGCCTGACCCCGATCGAGCTGTGCGACCGGATGGCGGGCCGCTTCCGCGAGGCGTGGGACGAGCTCGACATTTCCTTCGACCGCTTCATCCGCACTACCGAGGCGGACCACATCGCCGTCGTCACCGCCTTCCTGCAGCGGCTCCACGACAAGGGACACATCTACAAGGACCGCTACCTCGGATGGTACTGCATCCACGAGGAGCGCTACTGGACGGAGAAGGACCTGGGGCCCGGGGAAACCTGTCCGGACTGCCGCCGGCCCGTACGCCAGATCGAGGAGGTCAACTACTTCTTCCGCATGAGCGCCTTCCAGGAACGGCTGGTGGGCCACATCGAGGCCAACCCCGACTGGATCATTCCGGCCGTGCGGCGAAACGAAGTGCTCGGGTTCCTGCAGCAGCCGCTCGAGGATCTCTCGATCTCCCGCCCGCGGAGCCGCGTGAGCTGGGGCGTTCCCCTCCCCTTCGACCCTGAACACGTCTGCTACGTGTGGGTGGACGCGCTCATCAACTACGTGACCGCATCGGGCGCCATCGACCCCGAGGCCACCCCGGACGAGCAGGGATTCGGCACCCCCATCGAGTCGTGGTGGCCCGCCGACCTGCACGTCATGGGCAAGGACATCCTCACCACCCACGCGGTGTACTGGCCCACCATCCTGATGGCGTGCGAACTGGAGTTGCCGCGGCATATCCTCGCCCACGGATGGTGGCTCGTGGGCGAGACCAAGATGTCCAAGTCGCTGCAGAACGTGGTGGACCCCCTCGCCCTGATCGCGACCCACGGAGTCGACGCGGTGCGCTGGTATCTGGTGCGCGAGATGCCCACCGGCAGCGACGCGTCGTACACGCCCGAGCGCTTCCTCACCCGCTACGACGAGCTCTCCAACGTCCTTGGGAACCTCGCCAGCCGGGTGACGTCGATGATCGCGCGCTACCGGGACGGCGCCCTCCCGGACGCCGCGGGGCAGGGCCTGGCGACCGAGACCGGCGAGGCCCTTCGCCGCTACCGGGACTTCATGAACGGCCTTCGCCTGCATCGCGCGCTGGGCGCGGCGATGGATCTCGCGCGGCACGCGAACCGATACGTGGAGGAGCGGGAGCCGTGGGCCCAGGCGAAGGATCCGGAGAGAGCACCGGACCTCGACGAAACGCTGGCCTCGCTCGCGCGTTGCCTTACGGTGCTCGCCGCACTGCTGGAGCCGGTCATGCCGGCGAAGATGGGCGTGCTGGCGGGAACCTTGGGGCTTGCCCGGGTTCCCACCCTGGACCGTGCGCTCGACGCTCCACTGGCGGGACGAGCCGTCACGCGGGGCAAACCTCTCTTCCCACGGGTACGGCTGCCCTCGGCTTGACTGGCTTCGTCCGGCACGGATAGGTTGAAGCCCCTGCTGTGTTTGTCGCTCCCTGCCCTCGATCACTCCTGAGGCATGCCAAACAAATCACTCGGCGCCAAGCTGAAAACCAGGTTTTCGATCCTGGTAGTGCCGTCCGGCGGCGGTCGGCACCGGCAGTTCGAAGTCTCGCCCCGGCTGCTCCTCTCCGGGGCCGGCGTCATGGTCCTCCTCCTGGGGGCCGCCTTCTTCGTCTTCTCCGGTGGCGCGCACCGGATGGAGGCGCGGCAGCTGGCCGCGAAAAACCAGGCCATGGTCGAGGAGCTGACCGGCATCCGGCAGCAGCTGGCGGGCCTTGAGGGCGCGGTCGAAGGCCTGTCGGAACAGAATGCGCAGGCCCGCGCTCTGGCCGGGCTGGAGTCCATCGACGCCGAAGTACTCCAGGCGGGCGTGGGTGGTCCCGGAACCACCACGCCCCGCTCGCACCCTCTGTGGGGCCTCGACTCGCTGTATTCCAAGGACGCCTTCGCGACCTCCTTCGATCTGAAGGCGCTCCAGCGTCGGGTTCAGCTGCTCGGCACCAGCCTTACCGAGGCCGCGGATTCGCTGAACCGGCATCGAGACTGGCTGGAGTCGTTTCCCTCCATCCTTCCGGCCCGCGGCTTCATCTCCAGCCGCTTCTCCTCCGCCCGCATGCATCCGATACACCACCGTCCGCTCCCGCACGAGGGCATGGACATCTCGGCCCCCGCGGGCTCGCCCATCGTGGCTACCGCCAAGGGGAAGGTGACCTCCACCGGCCGCCGGAGCGGGTACGGCCTGACCGTGCTCGTCGAACACGGCTTCGGGTACGAGACCCTGTACGGCCACGCGAGCCAGATTCTGGTGCGGACGGGTCAGGAAGTGGAGCGCGGCGACGTCATTGCGCTGGTGGGCAGCACAGGGATCACGACCGCTCCGCATGTCCACTATGAGGTGCGTCAGAACGGACGGCCGATCGATCCGCACCGGTTCGTAATCGACGTCATTCCCTGATCCGGCCCAGAGCAGGTGACGGCCGCTTTCCTCGCCGGGGTCGCCCTCCTGAGCGCCATCTCCGACCCCGAGGCGCTCCGTCCGGACACGGTTCTCCACCCGCCTGACGGCCCGACCATCGCCTTCGTCGAAGCCACCGGTTCACCGGCGGCGGCGATCCGCATCACGGTTCCCTTCGTCGAATCCGAGTCCGCCGCCGGAGCCGGTTACCTCATTCAGCTGATGGCGCTGGAACGCGTCCGGAGACTCCGGGAGACGCTGGGCATCGAAGTCCTGGCGCACCGCACCTCGCTCGGACTCGTCTATCGCCTGAACGGCGCGGTCGCGGACTTCGACCATCTTGCCGGCGTTGCGCGGGAGCTGCTGGCCCGCCCGGCATCGCCCGGCTTCGTGGCGGCCCGAACGCGCCTCGAAGGCATGAACCGGCAAGAGCGGGAAACCGCCCGGGGCGCGCTGCGCCTCCGGCTTCGCTCGCGCATGGCTTCACCGATTCCGCCGGTGACGGGAACCCTCGAGTCGCTGGCGGCACTGCACCCGGCCCGCCTGGTGGAGCGCTGGCGGGAATCGCACCGCCGGGGCAACCTCTCCGTGGTCGTGGTGGCCGACCTGCCGCTGGAGGCCGCGTTCTCGGCTCTGGCAGAGCTGGGGGAGGCGGGGCCGGCGCCGGAGACGGATCGGCTCCCGGAGGCGGCTGCAAGAAGGTTCCCGGCCATCAGACCCGAGCGCATCCGGGTCTGGTACGGGGAGGCATATCCGTCGGGAGACGCGCGGGATCCGCGCTCCGCGCTGCTCGCGCGCATCGCGAACGACCGCCTCCGGGAGTTGGGCGGCGAGTTCGAGCCCCAACTCGAGCGGTGGGAGCTGGGAGAACGGTCGTGGCTGGTGCTGACGGCGGCGGCCTTCTCGCGAAACGCGACGGCGATGCGCTCCCGCGTTCGAGACTACGTCCGCGACCTGCGGGCGGCGCTGAGCCCGACCATCGTGCGCAACGCGAAGTCTTCGCTCCGCTCGGAGCTGATCCTGGAGGGGCGCTCGCCCGGCGGGCTGGCGGAGGTCATCGGCCGACATCTGGACGCCACGGGCGATGCCGACGCGGCGGCGGACTATCTGCGCCGCCTGGAGGAGGTCGATTTCGAAGTCATGGCCGCCTTCCTCGCCGAGGTCGCCGCGGCGGAGGCGATTGCCGCCGAGGTGGCGCACTGATGCCCGAATCGC
>VYDD01000189.1 GCA_009843625.1 Gammaproteobacteria bacterium
GCGCCTCTACTCGTCGCAGGACGAATTCCTGGGATCCGCAGGAGGTGTCGGAGACGGACCTGGGGAGTTCCGCAATCTCTCGAAGGTTGAGCCATCGGCGGACCGGATTCTCGCGCTCGACCAGCGAGGTCGGGTCACCGTGTTCACGCCCGATCTGCTGCCGACGCGCACCTTCGATGTGGCGGACCGCGTTTTCGACTTACACGACCTTCATGACGGGACGGTCCTGGTGGAAGTCTTCTCGTTCACGGAGACCCCTCCCGGAAACGAAGTAGTCCGAAGTCGGCGTGCGCTTCTGCGCTACGACCTGGCTGGCGCGCGCATCGACAGCCTTGGTGAGACCGCTGGCGGAGATGAGGTATCCCGAGTGATTGACGATCGGCCGATCTCAGGTCCCGCGTTGTTCGGCAGAGACGCACACCTGGCCGTGAACGGCGACTTGATTCTGCAGGGGTCCGCGGACCTGATGGAGGTGCGGGCACTCGCGGTCAACGGCGATGTCGTTCGCATCCTGCGCATTCCGGACTATCCGCTGAGCCTCACCGATGAGGAGGTTGCCGCGGAGCGGGAGGCTCAGTTCGATGTGGAACTGCCTCCCGGGGCGACCTTTCCCCCGTTCCTCCGCCAATTCATCGAGGAACTCCCGGCCCCGGCGGCTCGCCCCGCCTACGCGGACATGCTTGTGGACCCTGCGGGAGCGGTCTGGTTGGAGCTGTACCGGGGGCGGAGCGAGCAGGACCGGCCGCAGGCGTGGCTGGTGCTGGATGCGGACGGCACCTGGCTCGGCACCGTCGACGCGCCGGACGGCTTTGCGGTGATGGACATCACCATGGATGCCGTCCTCGGCGTCTGGACGGACGAACTGGGCGTGGAGCACCCTCAGGTGCTGACGCTCGCGCGGACGCCGACGGGAATGTAAGCCGACGCGCGCGTGTCAGCCGATCCCCCCGACGCCCGCGTGCGGGACAGTCAGCCGATCGCCCCGATGCCGGCGTGCGGGACGGTCGCCTTCAGCTTGGCAGGGCCAATCGGAACGACATCGGCGTCATGGGTGCTTCGTCCGGGCACGGCGGCCCGACACGCCGACAACGCCTGCCTGAGGTCGGCGACCAGGTCGTCCGCGGACTCGATGCCGACGGAGACGCGGAGCAGGCCCTTGCCGATCCCGGCGATGGCCTGAGCGGCCTCGTCCATGGCCGCGTGGGTCATCGTGGCCGGGTGGCAGATGAGGCTCTCGACCCCGCCCAGCGACTCCGCCAGGGTGAACAGGTGAAGCCCGGCGAGGAGCTTTTCCGCTGCCGCCCGCCCGCCCTTCAGCTCGAAGCTGAACAGGCTGCCGTACCCGGACTGCTGGCGGCCGGCGAGGTCGTGGCCGGGGTGCGTCGTGAGGCCCGGGTAGTAGACCCGGGCGACCGCGGGATGCGAAGCGAGCAGATCGACGACCGCGCGCGTGTTCTCCTCGTGGATACGGGTTCGGGCGAACAGCGTGCGCACGCCGCGCAGCGCCAAGTAGCTGTCGAAGGGACTCTGGGCCGCGCCGGTGGCGTTGGTCCACCACGCGATCTCCTCGAAGAGTTCGTCGCTGGCCGCGATTACGGCTCCCCCCACCACATCGCTATGGCCGTTGATGAACTTGGTCGTCGAATGCACCACCAGATCGAATCCGAACTCGATGGGTCGCTGGAGCGCAGGTGAGAGGAAGGTGTTGTCGGCGACGGCGATCGCTCCGACGCGCCGGGCCTCGCCCGCCACCGCGGCCAGGTCGGTGATGCGCAGCAGCGGGTTGCTGGGAGTCTCGACCCAGATCATGCGGGGCTCCCGCTCCAGCCCGGCCGCGAGCGACGCCGGGTCCGTGAAGTCCACGAAGCGCACGCGCAGCCGGCCCTGACGCTCGAGGCCGACCAGCAGGCGGTGCGTCCCTCCGTAGCAGTCGTGCGGCGCCAGCACCAGGTCATTGGCGTGCACCAGGTTGAGGACGACGCCCACCGCGGACATTCCGGAGGAGGTCGCCACCGCTCCCGCGCCGCCTTCCAGTTGGGCCAGCGCGCCGGTGAGATGTTCGCGGGTGGGATTGCCGGATCGGGTGTAGTCGTATGGCGGCGGGTCCTCGAGCCCTGCGAAGCGGAAGTTGCTCGACAGATAGAGCGGGGGCATGACCGCTCCATAGGCGGTGTCCGAGGCGAGCCCGGCCCGGACGACTTCGGTTGCCCGCGCGGAGATGCGGCCCTTGCCATCGGGACCGGGTGTCGTCGCGCCGAGGTCACTCCCGGCGAGGTTCCCATCTCGGGTACAGTGCTCGTTCATGGTCTATGCCTCCTGTGCGACGGAAAGCTCGAGGCTCTCCCGCAGAGCGGTCTGGTATTCGGGCGCGTGGAGGAGAAAGGCGTCGTGCCCGCCGTCCGACTGGAGTATCCGAAGGCGCGAACGGGCACCGGTGCGCCGGTGCATGTCCTCGACCAGCCAGAGCGGCACCGACCTGTCTTCCTCCCAGGCGATCAGCCAGGAGGGGACGGTCAGCTCCTCGGGCCGGAGGTCGCACAGATCGATCGAGGCGCACAGCGTCAGGTAGGTTCTCGCATCGAACCGCCCGGCGAACGCCCGTCCGCGCTTCCACAGGTAGTGGTCCACCGGGTGGACCGGCTTGCCGCTCGAGAGGTCGGCCTCGAAGGGGAAGCGCGCGTCGAGTCCCGCGTCGGTCTTGTAGGTGGTGAAGGCCAGCGCCCTCGCGATGGCTACGCCGTCGGCTTCGCGGCCCTGGTCGCGAGCGAACTCGAGGATCGCGCGCTGCACGCTGCGCACCCCGGTCCCGAGGGGATGGGGGCGGTGGGCGGCCGCAATGACGACGACGCCTTCCGCACGCGCCGGATAGCGGATGCCCAGGGCCAGTGCGGCGTTACCCCCGTAGGAGGCGCCCACGGCGCGATGGACCTTCTGTTCACCGAGGTGATCCAGCACGGCCACCACCGCGTCCGCCTGGTCCCCCGGCGTGATGTGGAACTGCGTGCGGGACCCGTCGCGTCCAAGGGGCTCGATGGTGCCGGGCGCGCCGATGAAGTCGATGCCCAGGACGCGCCACTCGCGCGAGTCGATGGCGAGCCCCGGTCCGACGATCTTCCGCCACCAGCCTTCGGAGCGATCCTCGGCGTTGGCCGACACGTGCCGGCTCGCCGAAATCCCGCCCATGGCCACCAGCAGCGGGGCGTCCTCCGGCCCCGCGACCTCGAAGGGAACCCGGAAACGCGCCGCCAGCTCGGGTTCGAGCTCCGGCTTCCAGTCGGGGCGCATGTAGACCGCTCCGCGGCGGGCGGGCGGCAGCGTGCGGGCGCGTGGCGGCTGCCTGAGATCGGGCACGCTCCCGTTGCGGGCAGGCGGGTACGGAAGCGGGTACGCTCGGGGAGGGGAGGTTGTCGTTCGCATCCTGGCTCTCCACAGGTTGGGCGCGGTGCCAACCCCTGGATGCGCCAGCCGGCGAACCGACCGAGGCACTCATCTCTCGGATTCCATCACGGGAATCCGCGGGAGTTGGCACCGTTGATCGTTCTCCAGAGAAAACGATCCGGTTGCCCCGGCTTCACAGGGCCAGTCCCTCAGCCGGTCTCGATGAGTTGCGTGAGAATGTGGTGCCCCGTCCGGGGCTGTCAAGGGTTACCTGCTCAACGGCGCGGATCCACCTCCGCGTAGACCTCAACGTTGCCCTGGCGATCCCACGAGAGCACCTGGTAGGGCCGCGCACCGATTCCTTCCATGCCCGGGGAGCCGATCGGCATGCCCGGAACCGCGATGCCCACGACGTCCGGCCGCTCCTCCAGCAGCCGCTTGACGTGCTCGGCCGGGGATATGGCCTTCGACCACGTAGCCGTCGATCAGCGCGGTGTGGCAGGACGACATGCGCGGCGGCACGCCTGCGTCGATCTTCACCGGGATGAGGTCGTTCAGGTTGCGCGCATCCACCTCGAAGCCGGCCTCCCGCATGTGATCGACCCACAGGTTGCAGCACCCGCAACTGGGCGTCTTGTAGACGAGCGCCCTGGGCAGGGCGTCGGCGACGGTCGATGTGGGCGAAGCCGCCAGGGTCGTGGTTGCCTCGCCGGCGGCACCCGCCGCCGCTTCCCCGGACGCGTGCAGGGCATGGGCGTCATGCGAGGCGGGCGCTCCATCCGACACCGGGGCGCCGTCCGCGTCTCGCGCCTCGCCCGCGGCACAGGCGGCAACGAGGATTACGAGGGAGAAGATGGTGCTGGGGCGAAGCTCAGTCATGGGATCCTCGGATCAGAGGGCTGCGCAGACCGATTCAGCGGAGCAGTTCCGTGCGTACATCCTTCCAATCTAGCACGAGGTCACTGGAATCGCCGAGCCGACTCGTGGTTACTCATCCCTCGATCGCCAGGTTCACGATTTCGCGGAAGCGCGCGACCGGATCGCGGCCCCGCGGCGTCTGCGTGAACACCAGCACGATCAGGTTCGTCGAGGGATCCACCCAGGCACCCGTGCCGTCGGATCCGGTGTGCGAATACACGCCGTCCTCCGACACCGACCATCCGTATCCGTAGTAGCGGGCCGGCCCCTCTGAACCGGGGTTGGTCCGGATCTTCGGCGATGTCATCAACGCCACGGTCTCCTCGGAGATGATCCGCTGCCCGTCGTAGACGCCGCCGTTCAGGAACATCTGACAGAAGATCACATAGTCGTCCGCGGTCGAAATCATGCCGCCCGAGGCCCGCACGAACGGGACCTGGGGCGGATCGCCGGGGGTCCATCCGGGCATCCAGCCGCCCTCGCCGTCGCGTTCGTAGTAGACGACCCCCATCCGGTCCAGTTTCCCGTCCATCATCTCCGCGACTTCATGATGGTAGCTGTCGTGCATGCCAAGCGGCGTGTAGATCTCGCGGTCGAGGTACTCCTCGAGCGGTATCCCCGACGCCATCTCCACCAGCGCGCCCAGGGTGTTGTAGCCGGGGTTGTTGTAGCTGTAGGTGGTGCCGGGGATGGCCTCCGCGCCCACGCCGCCGAAGCGCGCCGCTTCCAGCTGGAGGGTGGGAGCGCCGGGATGTTCGGCGGACGGCTCCATGTAGGGCTGCGGGAAGAGCGTCGGGATGCGGAGCCCGCTCGCGTGCGACAGCAGATGGCCGATGTTGATGAAGCCGGCGCGATAGTTGTCCCACGAGGGGATGTGTTCGCGCGCGAGGTCGTCGTAAGCCAGCTTCCCGTCCTCCACCAGCGTCGCGATGGCGGTGGCCACCGGCGGCTTGGTGTTGGAGGCCATGCGGAACAACGTGCCCGGCTCCATCGGGATGCCGCGCGCCTTGTCCCGCCATCCCAAAGCCTCGTGCAGGACAACCTTGCCGTCCTTCGCCACGAGCAGCACCGCCCCCACGAGGTCGCCCCGCTCGATGGCTTCCTCGTAGAGGGCAACGCCCCCGGCCAGGACTCCTTCGGACATGCCCACATCCGCCGGAGCCGCACGCGTGACGACGGTGCCCTGGGCCGCGACGGGGATGGCCGGCGCGAGGACTGGGATGAGCGCCAGCACGGCGAGGAGACGGGTCATCATCAGGCTAACCTCGGAAGGTCGCCGGGGCGGATGCAGGAGAAAACGCGTCATGGCGAGGAGCCTCCAGTCGTCAGGACCAGGTACTTGAGCGCGAACGAGCCGATCCAGTGGGATCCGGCATAGTCGGCGTCGAACATGGTATCGTAGCCGGTGCGGGCGTGCCGGGTCGCCAATGCGCGCAGCTCGGGGACCCTGGGGTCTTCGCCGGCAAGCGCCGCCGCGATGCGCAGCATGGCGTCCGCCCGGGTGAACGCCAGCCCGATGAGGTGGGAGTAGGTGCCGTACGCGGACCTCAGCGAGTCGTTGGTGACCACGTCGCCCTCGGGAGGCTCCTCGTCGCCCGCGCCCGCCGGATTGGTCTCGAGAAGCGGCTCGAACTCGTCGGAGTCGAGCGCGGGGAGAAAGCCGTCGAGCCAGGCGGCGTAGGCCTCCGGGTTCAGCACCATGCCCATGAGAGCGGCTTCCTCCAGGCAGGGCGAGAGGAAGTCGGAGCGGCCGGGCTCGTAGGCGACCGGACAGTTGCGGTCTTCGCCGAAGAAGCGCTCGGCAGACGTGCGCAGGGCCTCAGCCAGCTCGGGGCGCGCCGCCATCTGCTCGGCCTGCAGGCTCGTGGCGATGGCGAAGGCGGTGTTGGGGTGGACGCCCGTGCGCACCGGTCGTTCCAGGTCCTCGAGGTAGTCGATGAGTCGGTCGCTCAGGTGGCTCACCACGGGATCGAGACGCTCCGCCCAGACAGCGGCGAAGGGATCGTCCCAGGATGCCAGCTCACCGTGCAGGAGGAGGAGCCACACCCAGCCGTAGGGGCGCTCGAAGGACGGGTTGTCCGAGAGATACTCGAGTTCGCCGGCGAGGGCTTCCTCGGAGAGATGGTCTCTCAGCTTCTCGCGGATGAGGGGCGCCACGGGCAGGTCGGGCACCTCTTTCACCAGCCGCACCATCGCCCACGTCGAGTTCACCGCCGAGTGCCAGTCCCAGCAGCCGTAGAAGGCTCGATTCTGGTCGAAGTCGCGACGCCGTGTGTAGCTGATGTCGTCCAGGTAGCCGGCCCGGTCCGGACGCAGCGCGTGGGGCCGGTCCACACAGGACAGGGGCATCGCCGCGAGCGACAACGCGGTCTCCAGGTCCAGCATCGGACCGGAACCGGAATCCGTGGAGGCCGGCGACGATGCCGGAGCGACGGCATCGGGGGTTTCCGCAGGCTGGTCGGCAGCATCCGTCGCACATGAGGCGGCGAGCACCACCGCCAAGGGGGCGAGAGCGGACAACCGGATGTGCCTGGGTGCTGGTGCCATCATCAACCTTTGATGCAGTCCATGCCGTTAGCATTCAGGACCGGCCGGATACGGTCAAGTTGGCCGAGCCCTGTCTCCTGTCACGAGCTTGCCATGAGCCCGTGGGTCGGATGACTTGAGCGCGTGGGCCAGCCTGTCCTCGCCGGTTGGACTCCCACGCGCTCACCATTCACATTGCACGGAAGTCCATCGCATCCGGAGGATCCCATGATTCCGCGTCCATCGTCCGCCCCATGCCGCTTCGCCGTCGCCGCGGCGTTCCTGTCGCTTTTCGCGTTCGGTCTGTCGAGCGTACAACCGCTGGCCACGGGGCTGGCCGCTCAGGAGCGGAGGCCCGTCGAACTGGAGGACTACTACCGGCTGAAGAACGCGAACAGCCCGGCCATCTCGCCGGACGGGTCGCGGGTTGCGTTCGTCATCACGTCGGTCTTGGAAGAGGAAAACCGCAGCCACAGCGGGATCTGGCTCGCGGACGCCGCGGGTGGCGATGAACCGGTGCGGCTCACCAGTCCGAGCTTCAGCGCCTCCGGGCCCGGCTGGTCACCCGATGGCCGCCTGCTTGTCTTCACATCGAACCGCCCGGGTGGCGATGGCGGTACCGCCGGCAGCACCTGGTTCCTGCGCATGGACCAGCC
>VYDD01000226.1:0-3679 GCA_009843625.1 Gammaproteobacteria bacterium
ATGAAGCCGTTCTGGTCGGCGTTGTACGTGTCCAGAACGAAGACGATGGCTTCGCTCTCGGTCACCTCGAAGTCGCGGATGCGTTCGCCGTAGGTGATGTTTTCGGGTTGGCTGTCGAACGCCCACACGCCGACGAAAAGCGCCTCTTCGTCGAATACCACCCGGACCTCGGTGCGCTCGCTTGCGGGCTGCCCGTCCATGGGCTCGCGCTGGGTGAAGCCGGTCATGACCTGGGCCTGCTGCCATGCGGCCTCGTCAAGGCGGCCATCGACCGTAGGCGCCTCGGTGACCTCCGCCGCGGTGGCGATCACCGGAAGCGGGACCCCCGAGCCCCCGTTGCCCTGATCCGTCTGCGCGTTCTGGGCAAACAGTGGGCCGGGTGACAGAAAGGCGGCAACGCCGAAAGCGATAGCTGTGCCGGAGCGGTGCCCCGAACGTGTCGATCGAATGATCATGCGTGCTCCCCGGAAGTTCTACCCGCCCTCCACGCGTCCAGCGAGTACCTGCCCGGCCCGTTGGCGAAGAAGAAGAGCCAGGCGAAGCAGTAGAACATCGCCAGTTCGCCCTGGTTCATGATGGGCCAGAACCCCTGCGGCAGGTGGGCGGTAAAGTAGGCCACGGCCATCTCGCCGGCGAGTATGAACGCCACCGGGCGGGTGAAGAGCCCCATCGCCAGCAGCAGCCCTCCCGCGAATTCAAGGATGCCGGCGACGCCGAATCGGCTCATCAGCGACTCCACCTGGTTGCCCCCGAGCGCCCCGAACAGCTTCTGGACTCCGTGCTGCATGAACAGCAGCGCTGCTACGATCCGGAGGACGTTGAGGGTCAACTCGTTGAATCCACCGCGGTTGGTGTCGGTCATGGTCTCCTCCTTGTTGCAGTTGTAGTCAGCCTTCAAGCGGCGATGTCTGCGCCAGCAACGCCGCGATCAGAATGACCACGTGAGCGACGGTCAGCTCACGGATTGCGTTGCGGCGCAATGGCCTTGCTCCACCGACGCCCCAGAGTCTCGGCGTCAGAACTCTCCAGTTCACGGCTCCCAGGATCATGACGATCATCACAAGCCCGATCTTGGTCAGCAGGATGCGCCCGTATCTCGTCGAGACCAGGGCGTCCAGCGACGCAACATGAAGCCACGACGCGAGCGCACCCGTCCCGACCAGCACAGCGCCCGAGATGAGCGCGACCTGGGAAAAGAGTGGCAGAACCTCGGCCAGCAGCGCGTTGCCCCGACCGGTTCGTCGCCGTTCCCTGAGTTCTGCGATGAGCACGAAGAACAGGCCGCCGATCCAGCTTCCCGCGGCGAGGACATGGAGGTATTCCGCGGGAATCGAGAGCCAGCGCAGACCTTCCACAGCCGCCGAGTGTCCGTTGAACGCCGGAAACGCGCACATCGCCCCCGCAAGCGAGCTCGCCACGATCCAGGACGCGCGGCGGAGCTCCGATCCCCTGCCGTCCGACGCCGCGAATGCGAAGGCCGCGACCGTCACCACCGCCCCGATCGCCAACAATCGCCAGCTCAGGCCCCAGTTCGTCGCCAGGAGCAACGAAGCATCTTCCCGCAAGGGCAGGAACGGATCGCGAAAGTTGCGAAGCTGACGCCAGAAAAGGAGCCCGGCTCCCGCCACGAGCGCCGTCGAACCTACCAGCCCCACGGTGCGGGCCGCCGCAATGACGGAGTGACGCCGCCGACCCAGAACCCGGGGCGCAATGAGCCAGCGGCTGGACGCGGCGCCCCACGTGGTGATCAGCCCGGCAAAGAACAGCCAGCCGACGAGAGCGTCGGCGATGGCCAGGACGTCGAGACCGGCGCCTATGGAACCTGGACGGTGAAGGGGATCTCGCCCCGCACCACATGGCCGTCGGCGGCCATCCCCCGCCAGACGATCGTGTAGCCGCCTTCTTCAAGGGTCCGCCCGGTCGCCACGAGGTACACCTTGTCGTCGTCGGAATCGGGGGTCGCCGGACCGGTCTCGACCAACGCATCACCGGCCATGAGGCGTACGGACACGGAGTTGTCCTGGGGAGTCTGCGTGAACCACAGGCGCAACTCCTCGGGCGGCGGCACCGTCGCTTCCGCGGCCGGCTCGGACCCGCTCAGCGCGAAGTGAAGCGCGAGATGATCCGCCGCGCCCGTGAGACCGGGCACCAGCAGCAGCAGAGTGCATCCTGCCAAGCCTGCTGCGACCGATCGACGGACCGTCATCCCTACCCTCCCAGAACGTTGAA
This sequence comes from Gammaproteobacteria bacterium, assembly GCA_009843625.1. GTDB lineage: Bacteria > Gemmatimonadota > Gemmatimonadetes > Longimicrobiales > Gaopeijiaceae > BD2-11. Next base: position 2,230 of record VYDD01000226.1, read on the forward strand.
CTGCCGCGTGAACTTGACGATGAGCGCACGGGCCAGCGTCCCGCTCTCGACGAAGCGCCCGCCGTCGTGGTTGAGCCCGGCCGGGTAGTTCAGCCCCTGCAGGTCGTTGTAGACGATGAACAGCCCGGTGCCCGCGGTATTGAGCCAGCCGAAGCGCAGGTTGGCCGACCAGCTGTCGACCTGGTTCGAGTACTGCACCAGCGACTGCAGGTAGATGCGCGGCGTGAAGAAGTAGCCGAAGTTCATCCCCAGCAGCACGGTTTCGAACTTCCCTTCCGGCAGGTCCACGTTGAAGTAGTTGATGCGCGCCGAGGTGCTGAACGACGCGCTCGGCCTGAGGGTCACGGAACCGTTTCCGCCCCACCGGCTTCCGGTGAGAAAGTGCCCGATGAAGATGCGCGAGGTCGCCGACAACCGCGCGATGGGGTTGCTGTTGAACACCAGTTGGGACTCCCAGCCGCGGTACGACCCCACGGGCACGGTCACGTCGGTGCCGCGGATGGTGAACGGCTCGTAGATGCCTTCGGTGACGAGGTTGGCGCCGGTATGGATCTGCGCTCCCGAGTGCCACTCCCAGTGGGAGTCGATGTGCAGCCGGGCCGATTCCTGGAAGCCCGTCTCGACTCCGGTCTTGCGGCTGTGGTAGGTGTAATACGAGACGTGCGGCCGGATTTCGCGAAGCCACGTGGGACGGATCGTGTACATCACGTGGTACTGGTAGTAGCGGTATCCGGCCCGCGGCAGGAAGCCCACTTCCGGGTTGAACCCCTCGCCGATCTCCCGGACCTGACCCGTCAGCGAAAAGCTCCGCGTGTTGAGGTTTCCGGAGAAGTCCCAGGCGTACTCGCTGTTGCCGGCCCCCGGGCCGTCGGTGTTCGCGACGAAGGTGCCGAAGCTGAGCGCCTCGCCCACGCCGACGGCGGCATCGACCGCCCGGGTGCGGTTGAACTCGCCCGCGGGCCCGCTCTTGTTGATGAACAGGCCCCCGACGCGCGACCGATTGGGCAGCTCCTTGGCGAGCCGGGCGACCGAGTAGCCGTGGGCGTCCGCCCCCAGGTCGCTCGCTCCGCCGGTCTCGATGTGCAGCAGCCCGACGTTCAGGCCGGCAGTCCGGCCCGACAGCCGTGCACCGCCCTTGATCGGCACCGGCTGGCCCTGGTGGATGCCTATGGCGCGGCTGAAGAACAGGTCTGCGCCGCCGCCGCCCACGCTGAAGAAGCCCGCGTTCTCGAGGAAGAAGGGCCTCTTCTCGGGGAAGTTGAGGGCGAAACGGGTGAGGTTGAGCTGCTGGTCGTCAACCTCGACCTGGGCGAAGTCGGTGTTGTAGGTGACGTCGAGCGTAAGCCCCTGGGTGACCTGGTACTTGACCTCGCCTCCGATATCGCCGTTCTGGCCGAAGCCGGTTTCGCTGGGGTTGGTGTAGTCGCGGGCCGTGGATCCCAGCAGGTAG
>VYDD01000226.1:3689-7456 GCA_009843625.1 Gammaproteobacteria bacterium
CCCGCGGCGCCCGCGCGCGGCCGCCGCCACCCGCCCTCCGCCCCCGCGGAGTCACTCGAGGTCGCCGGCGTAGTTCAGGCGGTAGAGGTTGAACTCCCGCGGAACCGGGGTCCAGAACGACTCCTCGTTCAGGCGCCGGACGCGGCGGGATACGTTGAAGCCCCAGCTCCTGGCGTCGTTGCCGTAGCGCAGTGTGTTGAAGGGGATGCGGAACTCCGCGTACCAGCCGTCCTCGTCGGTGGTGGTGGCGACCGTCCAGCTGCCGTCCCAGTTCTTGTTGAAGCCGCCGCCGGAGCCCGACTGGAAGCGCTGCCGGGTGTTGAAGCCGCCACCCTGGAAGCGGCCCCCGCCCCGCCCCTCGTTGGCGACCTGCCCGTCGTATTCGATGCCGGTGGGGGTGGTGCCGAAGACGAAGCCGTTCTGGTCGTCGTTGTAGGTGTCCAGCACGAACACCACGTTGTCGCTCTGGCGCACCTCGTAGTCCCGGATGCGCTCGCCGTAGGTGATGTTCCCGGGCTGGCTGTCGAACGCCCACACGCCCACGTAGAGGGCGTCCTGGTCGAACACGACCCGGACCTCGGTGCGCTCAGTCGCGGGCTGCCCGTCCATGGGCTCGCGCTGCGTGAACCCGGTCATCACCGGGGCCTGCTGCCACACCGCCTCGTTGAGAAAGCCGTCGATGCTCGGGCTTTCCGCGACCTCGGTGGCGGTGGCGACCGTGGGCAGGGCGCTTCCCGCCGCTCCGTTCGCGGGACCCGACTGCGAGTTCTGGGCGAGCAGCGGGCCGGCGGCCAGGAAGGCCAAGGTACATGCGGACAGAGCGGGACAGGATTTCATGACGTTCCCTTGCCGAATTGGTGGCTGCGCAGTCCTGTAATTTCGCAGAAACGGCGGGCCTTCGCCAGAGAGCGGCGGCGGCGTCTGGGCGCGCGTCACCCTCTCGGAAATGTGGTCAGCGGGAAGCCCGGCGCACTACTCGGACAACCGACGGAACCAGAATGCTCACCGCGGCGAACCGGCCGGCAAGCGACGCCGCAGCCGCTGCCGTGACCCACCCATCCGAAGGCCTGCACCAGCAGCGGGAAGCCCACCCCGATGCACACCACCTCGGTGGCGGTGGCGAGGGTCACCGGCCGGGTGCGGCGGCCCTTGATGAGGATGCCGCGCTCGAGCGAGAGAAACGCCGACAGAAACGGCAGCGGGATAAAGAGGATGGTGGGCAGGATGGCGAAGGCGGCCAGGTCGGGGGTGAGCCCGGAAATGGTCTCGAACCAGACGCCGGAGAAGGGGGTGAGCCCGAAGATGGCCAGGCAGGCGGTGGTGACGAGCCCCAGCGACACGGCGAACCTGCGCAGCGGTACGAGCTGCTCGTGCCGCGGGCCCAGCAGCGCGATGGTGACTTCCTGATACGCCAGGCACACCGCGCGGAAGATGAAGGTGAGCGAGCCCACCACCGGAAAGACCGCCAGCGACTCGACCGGCGCGGGCGCCCGCCCCATGAAGAAGGTGAGCAGCGGGAGCGCCGCGAAGCCGAGCAGCGAGGTGAGCGCGAGCGGGTAGTAGAAGCGGGAGATGACGCCGTAGTTGAGGGTCCCCGGACCGGCCGGCGACGTGTGCGCGAGGACCCGCGCCACCGATCCGCGCGCCATCCAGCGGCTGGCCGCGGCCTCGGTGCACACCCCGGCGGTCATGGCGCCGGCCGCCACGAGCGTGCCCGGGATGCCCAGCCGCGCAAGCACCAATGCCGTCAGCGCGATGGCGGAGATGCGGGTCACCGTCCCCGCGGCCACCAGGCGCGGGCGCCCGTCGCGGATGAGCAGTCCCTGGTAGAAGCGCCGGTAGCCGATGGCCGCCGGCCACGGCACAAGCAGCCAGAGGGCATCCTCGACGAGCAGCGCCACCTCCCCGGGAAGCGCGAGCACCTGAAGCGAGATTAGGTCGAACACCGGGGGCAGGAGCACGAGCAGCAGCACCCCCGTGGTGCCCGCGTTCAGGAAGAAGGCGAAGCGCCTCAGCTTGCGGAAGCTGTGCGCGTCCTCCGCGAGGGCCGTGGAGGTGGTCATCAGCATGACCACCGGGGATTCCACCAGCATCGCGATGGCGAAGGCGACGCCGTAGGCCGCGAGGTTGATCTTGGCCTCGGGCAGCCGGGCGATGACCGCGGCGAGGAAGGGCCCTTCGACCGCCATCATCAGCCATGTGGCGGCGAGGGGCGCCCAGAAGAGCAGGATGGACCGCTGGGACAGCGGCGCGGGAGCGGTCAACGGGTCTCGAAGCGGGTGATCTCGCTTTCGTATTGCAGCGTGAGGCCGATGTCGTCGAGGCCTTCGAGCAGACATCCGCGCCGGAAGTCGTCGATCTCGAAGCCGAGGCGCCATCCGGCCGCGTCGGCGACGGTGCACGCTTCCAGGTCGACGGTCAGCGCGTAGCCGGGCTGCGCGGCGGCGCGGGCGAGCACCCTCGCGACCTCCTCCTCCGGCAGGGCGAGCGGCAGGATGCCGTTCTGGTAGCAGTTGGCCTGGAAGATGTCCGCGAAGCTGGGCGCGATCACGACCCGGAAGCCGTAGTCGGCGATCGACCAGGCCGCGTGTTCGCGCGAGGAACCGCAGCCGAAGTTGCGGCCCGCCGCCAGGATGGCCGCCCCGGCGTACCCGGGCTGGTTCAGGACGAAGTCGGCGCGGGGGGAGCCGTCGGGGTGGAAGCGCCAGTCGTTGAAGAGGAACTGCCCGTAGCCGGCGCGCTCCACCCGCTTCAGGAACTGCTTGGGGATGATCTGGTCGGTGTCGACGTCGGCGCGGTCGAGGGGCGCCACGATGCCTTCGACGCGACGGAGCGGCTCGATGGCGTGTGTGGTGGCGTTCACGACCCGCTTCTCACGTCGGTGAAGCGGCCCGCCACGGCGGCGGCCGCAGCCATCGCCGGGCTGACCAGGTGGGTGCGCGCCCCCCTGCCCTGCCGGCCCTCGAAGTTGCGGTTGGAGGTGGAGGCGCAGCGCTCGCCGGGGCCCGCGATGTCGTCGTTCATCCCCAGGCACATGGAGCAGCCGGACTCGCGCCACTCGAAGCCGGCGTCGCGGAAGACGCGGTCGAGGCCCTCGGCTTCGGCGGCCGCCTTCACCGCGGTGGAGCCGGGCACCACCAGGGCGTGCACACGCGGGCTCACCTTGCGTCCGCCCGCCACCCGCGCCGCCTCCCGCAGGTCCTCGATGCGGGAGTTGGTGCACGAGCCGATGAAGACGCGGTCGAGCTCGATGTCCTGCATGGGCGTGCCCGGCTCGAGCCCCATGTAGGAGAGCGCCCGCTCGGCGGTGGCCCGGTCGTCCGGGTCGGCGAGGTCGGCCGGGTCGGGGACCCGCCCGGAGACGGGCACCACCATGCCGGGGTTGGTCCCCCACGTCACCTGCGGCTCGAGGCCGGCCAGGTCGACCTCCACCACCCGGTCGAAGCGCGCGCCCCGGTCGGTGCTGAGGGTCGACCAGCGCGCCACCGCCTGGTCGAAGGCCTCGCCCGCAGGCGCGCGCGGGCGCCCGCGCAGATACTCAAAGGTGATCTGGTCGGGCGCGATCATGCCGGCGCGCGCACCCGCCTCGATGGACATGTTGCACACCGTCATGCGGCCCTCCATGGAGAGCGCGCGGATCGCCTCGCCGCGGTATTCCAGCACGTGGCCCGCCCCCCCCGCCACCCCGATGCGGCCGATGGTGTGGAGGATCAGGTCCTTGGCGGTCAGTCCCGGCCCGAGGCGCCCCTGGTAGCGCACCGCCAGTC
>VYDD01000481.1:0-247 GCA_009843625.1 Gammaproteobacteria bacterium
CTGTTGGGAGACATTGACGGAGCGCTCACGTCGATGGACAGAATCACAGCTAGCTCTACCAGGGGCGTGTCCGACGACGAGCTCGTTGTTCGACCGGTCTTGGGGCAAGATCCACGCGTCGTCATACCGGCGATGCAGGCGAAGAAGGGAGATTTTGAAGACGCGCTCGCAACGGCCGAACGATTCGGCGTTGTCCGTGAGGCTTGGCCGGCGATCGCTCTGTTTCAGCAGGCTGCCGGTGACTCCG
>VYDD01000481.1:257-7391 GCA_009843625.1 Gammaproteobacteria bacterium
CACGAACGCTTGAGCGCGCCCTCGAGGCGGCCGACACAAGCTCGTACACGTACAAGCGACCGGCGACCTTGGCGTGGATAGCAGCGTTCGCGGAGAGAATCGACGCCACCGAGCACGTTCTGCGGGCGGTGTCGATGGCACGGGCGCTGGATGCCGACTTTCTGCTCAACGACGGTGCCGTCCTCGGAGTCGCGTCCGCGCTGACGGGGGTCGGAGAGACCCAAATGGCGACGGAGATCATCTCATCTGCGCAAGAGAGAGCAATGCCGTTCGGCGATGCCGTTGGAAGCGTGCTCGTTCTTCCGAGTGTCGCGCTTGCTTGGATGGAGACCGGGGAAGTAGCGCGCGCGGCAGAGGTCATGGCTCTGGCCGAGGCGACCGCTCGGAACATCGACCTTGCCGTCCAGCTTACCGCCGGGTTTGCAGTCGCGGCGGGGTGGGCGGAGATCGGGCGAAGGGACGAGGCGCTGGCGATGGTCGATGTCATCATCGAAAGCGCCGGGAGCGCGACCATCGACGACCGTCTCGGCTCCTTTGCAAGGGAACAGATTGCAAGAAACGATCTCGAAACCGCCCGCGCTGTTGCCGGACGCATGCCGGATGGCGGTGAGCGGAACGATGTGGTTGCTCAGCTTGTGCTCGCGTACGCCGAGGACGAAGAGGTCGCCGAGGCGCTGGATGTCGCCCGGGAGGTGCTCGAAAGCTCGTCCGCGGCTCGCTATGAGTATCGTGACTATGTTCCGCTCCGCAGCATCGGCGTGGCGCTCGCCGAAATCGAAGCCCTCGAAGCAGCGCTCACGCTTGCGGACAGGATGGAGCAGGCGTTTGCTTCGGAAGTCGATCAAGCGTTGGTAAGGGTTGCGGTGGCCAGAGCCCACGCCAATGCCGGCGACGCGGAATCCGCCAAGGCCATTCTGATTGATGTTTTGGACCGCTTCGACTACAGTCTGAGGGCGTTCGCTAGGTTGAGTGACCCCTATATGTTTGGCAAGCTGCTGGGGAAAATGGGAACGGCGTTTGCCTTGGCCGGTGATCGGGAGACGGCGAGCAGCATGTACGCCGAGGCGGTCTCGGCCGCATCGCAAGTCGAGGCATTTTACCGCTCGCCGACGCTCACCGACTCTTGGGAGCGGTGGCCTCTGGACGCCGACATGTTGAGCCTGTACAAAGGACCGGATGGTTACGGTCGGCTGTTCGCAGCCGTGTCCCGCAGTCGCTGGCAACCCGAAGATCGCGTACGCGCTCGGCCATTTCCCGGTGGACTGTACGCTCGCGGCCTGTTGCTCCGGGAAATCTCGTGCGCGGCACGGACTGCGGGTATCCCGCTTGCCCAAGAGGCCCTGCGGCAGGCGGCGGCCGCAGCCGGGGAGAACTTCAAGTTCAGCGTCACCGACTGGACGTTGCGGGCCGTGGCCATGGCGCTGGCAGAGTTGCCGTGTACAAACTAGAGGTACGCTACGTGTCCGCCTCTAGAGACCAACCTCCGAAACGAAGAGGAATCTCCCGATGTCCACCGATAGCGAGAAGGAAGTCCTCCAGAAGTACATCGACGCACTCGGCGAGAACTTCCAGTCGGGAGCACCATGCGGTGTCGAAACAATGGTGCTTCGCGCTGAACAGGGGTTGTTCTGGAACGACCTAATGGTCCATGTGGCTCGGTTGACCGACAAGGGGCGGGAGGTCACTTCGACTCCAGACCATCGAGCGACGCTTGGCCAAAGAGCGTCCCGTGGACTCCGTGTTGCTGGCCGAGGTAAGACGACATCGAGATCGACCGGACACGGGAATCCGCCCTGGACGGGCCACACGGCAGATTCCGCAAGTCGCTGGCTAGGCCATGGCCGCCCGATTCGTCAATGCCGAAACCAGACCTCCCGTCCATCAATCCTGTGCGGGAAGGCGGTCGGCGGAGCCGTAACTTGAACGGTTTCCGGACGTGTCGGCCAGCGCCGCGTTCCTGCCACGCCTCGACCGCCCCGAGGATGGCGTTCTCACACCCGGCGCGCTCTACTGACTGCTCGATTTCCTCGCCCGCGACCTGGCGCGCCTCGGCAGCGGATCGCCCGAGGTCTGAATCCCGGCAGGAAATCGGCTAACTACTTACAGGGCTGCACGATCTGCGTTTCCTGCCGTTGGACTGGACACTACTGGACCGTGCCGCGAAAGCGGGAAAAACGGACCTGAATGGCGGGACTATTGCGGGCTGGTGAGCGGTCACCATCCCACCCCCCGCGTGCAACATCGGCATGTCCTTTTCTCCTGTCCGGGCAGAAAGTTACGTTACCGTTATCTTGATTGCTAGCGTCAGCCGTAACGCGTGCCGCAACGAGAATCGAGGAGAGAGCACCGTCAGCATGACCACCTTCGCCAGCACCAAGGAGTCGCTCAAGGATCTTCTTCGAGACATCAAGAAGGGGAAGATACAGTTGCCCGATTTCCAGCGGGGTTGGGTCTGGGATGACGATCACATCCGAGATCTGCTCGTTAGCGTCGGTCGATCCTTCCCCATCGGGGCCGTGATGTTGCTGGAAGCCGGGGGCGAGGTTCGCTTTGAGACCAGACCCGTGGAAGGGTTGGAGGACAGGGTGCCGACGGATCAGGAGCCCGACAAACTGATTCTTGACGGCCAGCAGCGCCTTACGACGCTCACTCAAGCTGTTTCTCTCGACGGACCGGTGCGCACTCGGACTTCCAAGGGCAAGAGGATCAGACGGCACTACTACTTCGATATCAAGAAGGCTGTTGAGGAGCCCGAGGCGCTGGACGAGGCCGTGCTCGCCGTCGATGAGAACCGCCAACTGCGTGGCAACTTCGGCAGAGACGTGCTGCTGGACCTGTCCACGACGGATTTGGAGTGTCGCCAGCTCTACTTTCCGTGCAGTAGCATCATGAGGTCGGACGCTTGGATGACCACCTTGTTTCGCGTAGCGCCAGACCAGCTCGGAACCTTCTTGGAGTTCCAGAACCGGGTCCTCCTACCGTTCCGCGAGTACCAGATTCCCGTTATTCAGCTCAAGAAGGAGACCGCCAAGGAAGCCGTCTGCTTGGTGTTCGAAAAGGTCAACACTGGCGGGGTGCAGCTTACGGTGTTCGAACTCGTGACCGCGAGTTACGCCGCAGAGGGCTACAACCTGAGGGACGATTGGTTCGGCTCGAAGGCGCGTAGCGTCGACTCGCGCAAGGAACGGCTGGAGGTAGACCCGCTCCTCAAGGGCGTGGAAGCGACGGAGTTCCTCCAAGGCATCAGCCTTCTATACACCCACGAACTGAGGCTGGCGGACATCGAAGCGGGCAAGGTTGGAAAGCAGGTCCGCCCTGTCAGCGCGAAGCGAGCGGACATCCTGAAGTTACCCCGGTCGGCTTGGGAGCTCTGGGCGAAGGGGCTGGAAACGGGTTTTCGGAATGCCGCGAGGTTTCTGCGAAAGGAGTGTTTCTACCGTCGTAGAGAGCTACCCTACACGACTCAGCTCGTCCCCCTTGCGGCCGTGGTGACACGCTTGGAGGACAGGTGGCTTGAGCCTCGAATCTACGACAAACTGGCTCGGTGGTTCTGGTCTGGAGTACTGGGAGAACTCTACGGCGGGGCGGTCGAGACGCGCATGGCCAACGACTACGAGGAACTGCTCGCGTGGTTCGAGGACGACGACGCGCTTCCGCGCACGGTGCGCGACGCGAACTTCCAACCGGAGCGTTTCGACACATTGCGGTCGCGGCTCAGCGCAGCGTACAAGGGGATCAACGTGCTCGTGTTGCGGGAGGGCGCGAGGGATTGGTTCTGGAAGGCGTCCGTTCAGGAGTTGGATGCCGACGGGATTACTCTGGACATCCATCACATTTTTCCGTTGGCGTGGTGCAAGAAGCGCCGCGTGCCTTGGGGGCGGTATCAGAGCATTCTCAACAAGACGCCGATCTCCTACAAGGCGAATCGGAAGCTGGGAGGACAAGCTCCGTCTCGATACCTGCCCAGGATCCAAGCGGAAAAGCAGGTTGCATTGGATGACGAGCAGATGGATCAACTGGTGGGAAGCCATGCGCTCTCGCCGAGTCTCCTGCGCCGGGATGCGTTCGACGATTTCCTTGAGGATCGTCGTCAGCGCCTGAGCCGATTGGTCGAGCGGGCGATGGGTAAGCCGGTGATACAGGTCGCTGGAGCCACCGACCACGATGGCGAGGATCAGATAGCGCTGGACAGCGTGCGGTCGAGACTTGGCGCGTGACACGGTCCCCGTAAGCCACCGCGCCATCGCTGGCCCCCCGGCTGGCTTCCCGACCCGTTATTGGGCGGCAAGCAAGCAAGCCAGCAAGCCAGCAAGCCAGCCAGCACACGCCACGTTGAACGTTGGCGGCTGGCGAGGGGGCGGCGACCCCTTCGACCCCAGCTTCACTAGCCGATTGCGGAGCATCGGACAGGGGCGGCGCGTGACGCCTCCCTGAGCCACCGCGAACCCGCGCGGCATGGTATCTTCCTTGAGAATTGCCGGACGGCAGAAGCATGGCCGAATTGCTGGGAAGACACGATGGCCGGACCGAACAAGAAGCTGGTTGCCGCCGTGGAGGCGTACTTCGCCGATCTTCGGCGCGTGCGCGCATCTGGCGGCGCGACGGCGGAGCGCTCGTACTATCCGGCGCTGGAGGGCTTGTTGCGCGCGGTCGGGGCCACGCTCAAGCCCAAGGTGTTCTGCGTTCAGGAACTGGCGGATCAGGGGGCCGGGCATCCCGACCTTGCCCTGTACACGGCGAGGCAGGTTCAGAAGGGCCGACCGAGGCCGGGACAGGTTCCCGAGCGTGGCGTCGTCGAGGTCAAGGGCGTCGGCGACGATGCTTGGCTGACGGCGGGATCCGGTCAAGTAAGCCGGTACTGGGACCGCTACCGTCTGGTACTCGTCACGAATCTACGGAACTTCGTGTTGGTGGGCGCGGACGCGGGGGGAAGCCCCGCCAAGCTCGAAACCTTCAAGCTGGCCGAAGATGCTGAGCACTTCTGGGGCGACGTGGAAACACCCCGCGCCTTCGCCCGCGAGGTTGGCGCGGGTCTCGGTGAGTATCTCGCTCGGGTACTCTCGCACCGGGCCTCCCTGGCCGAGCCGAAGGACTTGGCGTGGCTGCTGGCTTCCTATGCCCGCGACGGCTTGGCCCGAGTCGAGGCGGCGGGGAATGTTTCGTCCCTTCTGGCCGTCCGCTCGGCGATGGAGGAAGCGCTCGGGATTCGGTTCGAGGGCGAGCGCGGGGAGCGCTTCTTCCGTTCGACCCTGATCCAGACTCTGTTCTACGGCATCTTCTCCGCATGGGTGCTGTGGTCCCGCCACGAGCAGAAGACGAACGGACCGCTGTTCGAGGACCATTACAGTCCGCGTCGATTCCGTTGGCGCGAGGAGGTCTGGCACCTGCGTGCTCCGGTGCTGCGAGCCTTGTTCATGCAGTTGGCCGATCCGGGACGGTTGAAGCCGCTCGGGCTGGTGGAAGTGCTGGACTGGACTTCGGCCGCGCTCGACCGGGTGGACCGGACGGCATTCTTCTCTCGGTTCAACGAGGGCGAGGCCGTGCCCTACTTCTACGAGCCGTTCCTCGAAGCGTTCGACCCTGTTCTCCGCAAGCAGTTGGGCGTGTGGTACACGCCGACCGACGTGGTCCGCTACATGGTGGCCCGGGTGGACAAGGCGCTGAAGGACGATCTGGCTATCGCGGCGGGGCTCGCGGCGGAGAATGTCTATGTGTTGGACCCGTGCTGCGGGACGGGAGCCTATCTGGCGGAGGTGCTTCGCCGGATCGCGGACAATCTCGGCGAGCAGGGCCTTGGGGCGCTCGCGGGCGCGGCGGTCAGGCGAGCCGCAACCGAGCGGGTGTTCGGGTTCGAGATCATGCCCGCGCCGTTCGTGGTCGCCCATTTGCAAGTCGGGCTCACGATGCAGAATCTGGGCGCGCCGCTGGCGGAGGACGGATCGGAGCGCGCCGGGGTGTTCCTCACCAACGCGCTGACCGGCTGGGAGCCGCGCACGACCAAGCCCTTGCCGTTCCCGGAACTCGAAGAGGAGCGCGACTTGGCCGAATCGGTGAAGCAGGATATCCCGATCCTCGTGATCCTCGGAAATCCACCCTACAACGGGTTCGCGGGAGTGGCGGTGGACGAGGAACGCGAACTCTCCGAAGCCTACCGCACCACGAACGAGGTGCGTAAGCCGGAGGGCCAAGGCTTGAACGATCTCTACGTCCGGTTCTTCCGAATGGCGGAGCGGCGCATCGCCGAGAAGACCGGCCAGGGCGTGGTCTGCTTCATCTCCAACTACTCGTGGCTCGACGGGCTGTCCTTCACCGGGATGCGGGAGCACTACCTCGAAGCGTTCGACGCGATCCGGATCGACTGCCTGAACGGCGACAAGTACAAGACGGGCAAGGTCGCGCCGGACGGATCACCCGACCCGAGCATCTTCTCGACCGAGGGAGATCCGGTTGGCATCCAAGTGGGCACTGCCATAGCAACGATGGTACGCAAGGTGGACCACGAACCCGCCGAAGCGGTCGGGTTCCGGCACTTGTGGGGGCAATCCAAACCGGCGGAGTTGACCGCCACGGCCGACGCGGAACCGGACACGCTCTACTCCGAGGTCGCACCGCTGATGCCGCTGGGCCTGCCGTTCGCTGAGACTGCGGTGAGCCCCCAATGGTTCGATTGGCCCGCGCTGCCCGACCTGTTCCCGGTCTCGTTTCCGGGGGTCAAGACGAGCCGTGACGGGTTCTTGGTGGACACCGACCTCGACCGCCTGCGGGCGCGTGTCGGCGACTACTTCAACACGGCATTGAGCCATGAGGAGATCGCACGACGCCATCCGAGGGTCATGAAGTCCACGGCGCGGTTCGATGCCCGAGCCGTGCGCGACACGCTGCTGAGACGTGGCGGGCCGGACGAGTCCGGCTTCATCCGCTTCGCCTACCGGCCGCTCGACACCCGGTGGCTCTACTGGGAGAAGGATGGCGTACTGCTGGACAGGCCACGCCCCGACTACAGGCCGCATGTGTTTGAGGGGAACTGGTGGCTATCCTCCGCCCAGCATCTGCGGAAGGGAACTGGTGAGCCGCAGACTTGTTGTACGAGCGACATGGGTTCCCTGCATCTGATCGAGCGCGGGGCGCTGATGT
>VYDD01000219.1:0-995 GCA_009843625.1 Gammaproteobacteria bacterium
CCTTGGTCCCGCTCCAGCGCGCTGCCCCGTCCGGACAGGCTGGGGTTGTTCATGAAGTAGTCGTGGGCGCTGAAGGCGCGCTTCCCGTTCGGCACCCGGCAGTAGGACCCGTCGGCCGCCAGGCGCCAGCTGCTTTCGGTGTCCTTCAGGTTCGCCACCATGATCTCGTCGAGGATCTGGCGGTGCACCGTCCGGTTGGTGACCGGGACCAGCAGCTCCACGCGCCGGTCCAGGTTGCGCGGCATCCAGTCCGCCGATGAGATGAACACCTTCGCCCGATCCGAGGGCAGCTCCGCCCCGCCCCCGACGCACACGATGCGGGAGTGCTCCAGGAAGCGGCCCACGATGCTGGACACGGTGATGTTCTCCGAGAGCCCGGGGACCCCGGGGCGCAGGCAGCAGATGCCGCGCACCACGAGATGAATCTGTACGCCCGCGCGCGAGGCGTCGTAGAGGGCGTCGATGACTTCGCTGTCGAGCAGGGAGTTCATCTTGGCCCAGATGCCCGCGGGCTCTCCCCGGCGCGCTCGTTCCGCCTCGCCGGCGATGAGTTCGAGCAGCGTGCTGCGCATGGTGAAGGGCGCGATCGCCAGCTGGTCGAGGCCCTCCGGACGCGCATACCCGGTCATGAAGTTGAACGCCCGCGCGGCGTCGCGCGCCAGCGCCGGGTCGCACGTGAAATACGACAGGTCGGTGTAGATCTTGGCGGTCACCGGATGGTAGTTCCCCGTCCCGAAGTGGACGTAGGAGCGGAGCGACCCCGCCTCCCGCCTCACCACGAGCGAGATCTTGGCGTGCGTCTTCAGTTCCGCCACCCCGAACACGACGTGAACCCCGGCGCGCTCCATCCCCCGCGCGAAGGCGATGTTGGCCGCCTCGTCGAAACGGGCCTTCAGCTCGACCAGCGCGGTCACGTTCTTGCCCGCCTCTGCCGCCTCGATCAGCGCCGTCACGATGGGCGAGTCCTGGCTGGTCCGGTAGAGCGTCTGCTTGAT
>VYDD01000219.1:1005-7390 GCA_009843625.1 Gammaproteobacteria bacterium
CACCACGTCGAAGCTCTCGTACGGGTGGTGCACGAGGATGTCCTTCATGCGGATGGCGGCGAAGCAGTCCCCGCCGAAGTCGCGAATCCGCTCAGGGAAGCGTGCGTTGTAGGGCGAAAACACCAGGTCCGGGCGATCGTCGCCGATGAGCTGCGCGGTGTCGCCCAGCCCCAGCAGATCGCCCTCGCGGAAGATGTCCCCGGGGCCGACGTCCAGTTCGCGCATCAGGAAGCGCTGCAGGGTCCCGGACATCCCGCGCGACACCCTCAGGTGAATGACCCGCCCCCGGCGCCTGCGCTTGAGCGCGGACTCGAATTCCAGCAGCAGATCCTCGGCCTCATCCTCGATCTCCACGTCGCTGTCGCGGATCACGCGGAAATACCCGGTCTCCCTGACCGCAAAGCCCGGGAAGAGGCTGTCCAGGTGCATCCCGAGCAGCTCCTCGAGGCGAATGAAGCGCTGGCTCTCACCCGGAACGGCGATGAAGCGGTCGATCTGGGAGGGCAGCGGAAGCAGGGCGTGCATCTCGGTGCCGTCCCGCGGGCGCGCCAGCGACAGCACCATCGCGTAGCCGGTATTGGGGATGAAGGGGAAGGGATGGGCCGGGTCCACGGCCAGCGGGGTAAGGACCTGGAAGATCTGCTCGTCGAAGTAGGCGTCCAGGGCCGAACGCGCGGCCCCGCTCAGCTCGTTCGGATGGGCGATGACGATGCCCACACCGCGCAGTTCGTCCCGCACTTCGCGCCATCTCTTCTGCTGGCGCACCATCAGCGCCCTGGCACGGCGGTCGATGGCCCGGAGCTGCTGCGCCGGCGTCATGCCCTCAGGGGTCGTGGTGGTAATGCCGGCGTCCACCTGGGCCCTCAGCCCGGCCACGCGCACCATGTAGAACTCGTCGAGGTTGGTGGCAGAGATGGAGAGGAAGCGCAGCCGCTCCAGCAGCGGATGGCGGGAGCTCGAGGACTCCGCCAGCACGCGCTCGTTGAACGCCAGCCACGAGAGCTCCCGGTTGATGAAGCGCTCGGGGGCTTCAGGCGTCAGGGTCTCTGCGGCAGCTGCCTGGGTCACGCGGATCGGCTCCGGCATCGGGGACGCGAAACGCCGCCCGCCGGTCCCGGCCGGTGCGGCGCATGTCGAAGTCTGTACCATTCTTACACTTCGCCGGGCGGGTCAAGGTTCCGGTGGCGTCCACTCGAACCAACTCCGTACCCGGTCGTTCCCGCTGCCTCCCGGTGTCGCCGCACGGGCTCACGTTGCTGCGTGGTTGCGTATTTTACGTATTTTACGTATTTTCGTGTCATGTCCAAGCGATCAACCGCCTTTCCCGAAAGCCGCGTCGTCAGCGCAACCTATGCGGCACGAAACTTCGCCTCTCTGGTTGCCCGGGTTCGCGAGGAGGGCGCGGCCTACGTCGTCGAGCGTAGCGGGAAGCCGGTCGCCGAGATCGGTCCCGTAGAGGACCGCGTCGTCACGATCCGCGAGTTCGTTGCGCTTTTCCCCTCAGAGGCGCGTCGTCCTGCCGATGAGGAGTATCTGCGGGCCGTGGAGGAGGGCATCGCATTCCTCAACCGGGCCGAGGTTCCGGAGAGTCGGTGGGACTCCTGATCGACTCGAGCGTGCTGATCGCGGTGGAACGCGGTCAGTTGGATGCGGATGTCGTTACGACGGCCGCCGCGGGGGACGAACCGGTGGCGATCGCAGCAATCACCGCCTCCGAGTTGCTCCACGGAGTCCACCGGCTGGGCGGAGCGCGGCGCGTCAGGGCGGAGCGCATGGTCTCCGGATGGCTCGATGCGCTGCCGGTGATCCCCTTCGATCTCGGCGTGGCTAGGGTCCACGCGACCCTGGCGGCTCAGCACAGGCGACGGGGGAGGCCGGTCGGAAGCCATGACCTGATGATTGCGGCCACAGCCGTGCACCTGGACTACCGGGTGGCCACCCAGGACCGCCGCAGCTTTGCCCGCGTCGACGGGCTGGCGGTGGAGTACTGGTAGGGGCAGGACGGCACCTCAGCGGAGGTGGACCCGGAAATCCTTGAGCCAGAGTTCGCCGGCGCCGCTCACCGCCTCGTTGCCGAACTCGATCGCGGTCAGGTAGTGGTCGGCGGGGAGATAGCCCCGGTCGATCAGGTAGCGGAAGAGGGACAGCAGGTCGACGGAACCGACGAGCAGATCCCGGTGCCGCACCAGAGCCATGTAGTCGGCGACCAGCTCGCGGTCCCCGTCGGCGTTCGGCCAGACCCTGTCCGGCCAGTGGTACAGATCCCACAGTACGCCCTCGATCCGGACCGGGCCGACGTAGAACTGCTGCCCCGCCGGCCGGAAATCATGATCCAGCCAGATCATCACTTCGTGTGAGATGCCGGACACGCTGGGCGGATCGTCGCGCGTGATCCAGAAGTCGAACGCGAGGTTGTACGTGCCCTCGACGGCGAGATAGGCCGCGTAGTCGACCTCCAGTGCCTCGATCGCGTCGATGCGTCGAGGAAGCTCCGGCGTGGTCGACCGCGGATGCCAGGGCTTGTGCCCGTAGATGAGCTCCGGATAGGCCTTGACCTGCCCCCTCCTCGTCGGCCAGCGCCATCGCCAACCGTATTCCACCCTCTCGACCAGCCCGGGCAGTGTCCGCCGCATGATGCATTGCTCGTAGTCTCTCGTGTCCTGCCGGTTCCAGACGTTGTTGAAGTAGGAGAAGTCACCCACGAACCACTCTTCCCAGCCCCGGCAGGCCATGATCTCCGGTGCCACGGGCGTGGGATCCGCGGGCGGAGGCGTGGCGTCGAAGGGTGCGGGTCCGGGGACGGTCGCGAGGGCGCTCCCCGAGATCGAACCCGCCGCCGCCGTGATCATCGCGTGTCCCTTTCCGGCCGCCTGCACGACACCCGCCGAGTCCACGGTTGCCACCGAGAGGTCGCTCGATTCCCATGTGAAGGAGATGCCCGCAACGCTGTCGCCGTTCGCGTCCGCTGCCGCCGCCCTCAGCCGGATCGTGTCCCCGATGGCCGGCAGCGTCACCGCGGAGGGGGAGAGGACGATGGTCGCGGGTCCGGTTGACGGCGGCGCAACCGGCGCGTCGTCCGCACTGCACCCGGCCAGGTACGCGACGACGATCGCCGGGAGGACGATTGCGGCCACGGTATCGGACCTGATCAGGTGTGCCGGCATTCGCGTTGCTCTCAGTCGTGACTCCCGGCGGAAGCATGCGCCGATCCACCGACGCAAGGATAAACCGTGGGCCAATTCCCCTCCAGGAACAACCGCGGGCCTGTTTATTGCCAGGGAAGTTTCCGGCTGGCGCGTGTCTCCGCCGCATGCGCTAGGTTCAGGGCACGGACAGGGCGGTCCGAGGAGCCGCGGATCATCTGATGAAAGACCTCAACATCCTTCCCAGCGCGTCCACCGCCGCCAGCGGCCTTGGCGGAGGCCGGATTGCGGCTTTGCCGCGCGTCGCGGAATCGCCTCCGCAGGTGCCGCTGCAGGCCTTGGACCAGCTCTGGTTCCAGGTAGCCGGTACGGTGTGCAACCTGCGCTGCCGGCACTGCTTCATCTCGTGCAGCCCGGACAACCATTCGTTCTGGTTCATGACCCGCGGCCAGGTCGCCGCAGCCCTCGCCGAGTCCGTCCCGCTGGGGGTGAAGGAATACTACTTCACCGGCGGCGAGCCCTTCATGAATCACGAGATGTGCGGCATTCTCGAGGATACGCTGGAGCTCGGGCCGGCCACGGTGCTGACCAACGCGACCCTCCTGCCCGAGCGGACGGTGCGCGAATTGGCCCGGCTGGCGGCCGGATCGCCGTATTCCCTGGAGCTGAGGGTGAGCCTGGACGGGGTCACCCCGGAGATGAACGACGCCATCCGCGGGGATGGAACCTTCGCGCGCTGCATGGAGGGCGTGGGGCGTCTGGTCGATGCCGGGTTCCTGCCCATCATCACCGCCATGCAGAGCTGGCCCGACGCCGAGACCGGACGCATCCTGGGAGGCTTTCGCGAGCTTCTGGCGGAGATCGGCTACGACCGCGCCCGGCTGAAGATCATCCCGCCGCTGCTCATCGGCGAGGAAGCCCGGCGCACGCAAGGGTACGCTCCGTCGATGCGCGTCACCCACGAGATGCTGCACGGCTTCGATCTCGATCAGCTTCTTTGCACGCGCGCGCGCTTGGTCACGGCCGCCGGGGTCCACGTCTGCCCCATCCTGCTCGACTATCCGGACGCGCGCCTGGGCGACACCCTCGGCGAAGCAGTGGCGCGGCCCGCCTCGCTGTCCGAGCAGGCCTGCTACACCTGCTACCTGCACGGGTCCATCTGCGCCAACACCTCGGCGAGCAGCGAGTTCTAGCGGGTGGCCGAATCGGAGGACCGGTTCGATCGCGTGGCGGTGTTCGGCGGCATCTACTCGAACCACCTGGCGCTGGCGGCCGCGGCCGAGGATGCGCGCGCGCGCGGCGCGGACGCGCTTTTCTGTCTGGGCGATCTGGGGGGGTTCGGGCCCCATCCGGACAAGGTCTTTCCCATACTGCGGCGCGAGGGTGTCCGCGTGGTGCAGGGCAACTACGACGACTCCATCGGACGCGGACTGGACGACTGCCGCTGCGGTTACACCGACCCGCGCGACAATCACTACGCCCGGCTGGCGTACGACTACGCGCTCTCCAACACGTCCGGCGAGCATCGCCGCTGGCTGGCCGCGCTCCCCCCCACCATCCGCTTTCGACTGGGCACGCTGCGGGTGCTCGCCTGTCACGGCAGCCCGCGCCAGGTCAACGAGTTCCTGTGGGAGACCACCACGCCCTCGCATTTTCTGGCGAAGCTCGCCGCGGACGCCGGCTGCGACGTGATTCTCGGGGGACACACGGGCATCCACTGGACCCGGCGGTTCGCGCCCCGGGGGTGGTACGTCAACGCGGGGGCGCTGGGACGGCCGGCGAACGACGGGCGAACCTGCGTCTGGTATGCTATGGTATCGGCCGAGGGGGACCGGCTGGGCATCGACTTCGTTCCGGTCCGCTACGATCACGAGGCGCTGGCCCGCGAGATGGCGGGAGAAGGCATCTGTGACGAGTTCATCACGACCATTCGCACCGGGTGGTGGACCACCTGCCTGGAGATTCTCCCGGGCAAGGAACGCGCGCGCGGGCGCTACTGACGCCAGGCCGGCGGTGCTTCCTTCCGGTACCCGAGCCGGGAGACGCCGTTGAGCACGCACATCGCCTACCTGGACGGTCCGCGCCTGCGCCGTTCGCTGGTGGCGGCCTGCGAGTACACCCGCCAGCAGCGCCAGGAACTCAACCGCATCAACGTCTTCCCGGTGCCCGACGGCGATACCGGCACCAACCTTGCGCTCACCGTCGAGGCCATCGCCGACCGTCTGCGCCGCAACCGGGACCGGGACGTCTCGACCGTCGCGGATCAGGCGGCAGAAGCGGCGCTGCTCGGAGCCCGCGGCAACAGCGGGATGATGCTGTCGCACTTCCTGCTGGGCTTTGCCGCTCACCTGAAGGGGCGCCGGCGGGTGGGTCCGCGCGGGTTTGCGGGCGCGCTCGCCGGAGGCATCGACAACCTGTACGATGCGCTCGACGATCCGGTCGAGGGCACCATTCTGACCGTTATCCGCGACACCGCGAACGCCGCCCGCGAGGCGGTGGCCACCGACTACGTTCCCTACGTCGAGGGGCTGGTGGACGCGGCGCGGGAGTCGCTCGAGCGCACGCCTTCGCTGCTCCCGGTACTGAAAGAAGCGGGGGTGGTGGATGCGGGCGGACGCGGCTTCGTGCACATGCTGGAGGGCGTGCTCCTGCTCATCAACGGCGACCCGATCGTGGCCGGGGACGATACGGACTACTCGGACCTCCCCGCTGCCGTCGCGGAGATGGAGTACCCGGCGGACGAGGAGCAGTACCGCTACTGCACGGAGGCGCTGGTGCGGGGCGAGGGGCTGCCGGCGTCGACGGTCGTGCGCGAGGAACTGCGCCGCCACGGCGACTCGATCATCGTGGTCAGCTCGGACACCCTGCTCAAGGTGCACATCCATACCGACGGCCCCGAAGGCGTCTTTTCCTATCTCCGTACCCTGGGCTGGCTGGCCACGAAGAAGGCCGAGGACATGCGCGCGCAGCACGCGGCGGCCCGTCACGGCGGCGGACACCACCGGAGCCTGGTGCGGCGACCGTTCACGATCGTGACCGACAGCGGCAACGACCTTCCCGACGAGATCATCCGGGCGCACGGCATCCACGTGGTCCCGGCCATCCTCGTCGACGGGGGCCGGCCCCTGCGCGACGGCATCGACATCACCGCCGACGACTTCCACGAGAAGATGCGCGACGCCGACGGCGAACTCCCCACCACCTCCCAGCCCCCGCCGCAGGCCTTTGTGGACGGGTTCACC
>VYDD01000242.1:0-5446 GCA_009843625.1 Gammaproteobacteria bacterium
GGTATGCGGCGTCCGCGGCAGCCGCAGCCAGGGCGGCGCTGGGGGGATAGGGGCACGGAGAAGGGCCGAGGTCGTCCCGCTCGTCCATTGCCAGAGTCAGGACATCGACATATGATCTACATATACTGATTTTCGGATGGAGAAAATATGAAAATTTCCGAACGAGGCCAGATCACAATTCCCAAGCGCCTGCGAGAGCGTTTCGGTTTTCGCCCGGACGTTGAGGTGGAAATCACGCCGATCGATGGCGGATTGCTCATTCGCAAGCAAACCAACTCCGAACATCCTGTAGATCAGGTCCATGGAATCATCAGCCGGCGGCTGAGCACGGACGAGTACATCGAGGAGATCCGCGGCAGATGATCACGGCGGTCGACACGAACGTCCTGCTCGATGTCTTCGCGGACGATCCCGGTTTCGCATCCCGATCGAAGGAATGGCTGCGCGCAGCGTACGACCAGGGCGCTATCGTGGCCTGTGACATCGTCTATGCCGAACTCGCTCCCGCATTCCCCGACCGGCCTTCTCTCGATCACGCGCTACGGATGCTCGGCGCCACCGTTTCCCCGATCACAACCGACATTGCGTACGATGCGGGGCGACGATGGCTCCGGTACCGGCGGGCGGGGGGCCCCGGAAAACGCATCATCACGGATTTCCTTATCGGAGCGCATGCGCTGAGCACAGCCGACATCTTCCTTACCCGGGACCGCGGGTTCTACAGGACCCATTTTCCCGAGTTGGGCGGGCACACTCCGGAGCTCTGACGCGGCGTCATCCGTCCGGTGTTCCCCGTCGTTTCGCCCGGTCCGCTCCAACGGCATATCATCCTTGCTGAGGTACGAGCGGTAAACTCCCCCGGGAGGCAAGATGCGATTGACGCGGGTCGGTGTGGTCTTCTTGACGGGTGCTCTTGCGTCGGGGCCTCTCGCCCTGTCGGGACAGGACGGCGTGCCGCGGGTCACGCTCGCGGAAGCGCTGGAAGCCTTCGGCGAGAACAGTCCCGCGCTGCGCATCGCGCGGGCCGAGGCGGCGGGGATCGCGGGACGGGCGCGCCAGTCCCGCAGCTACGCCAACCCCGCCTTCTCGCTCCTGCGCGAGGATCTGAGTCGTTCGGGCGAAGATTACTGGGAAGCGACCGCAGGGCTGATGCAGCGGATCGAATGGCCCGGTCGCACCGTGGCCCGCGGCGTGGCTGCCCGCCACACCATCACCGGGACCGAAGCCCGGTTTCGAGCGGACTCGCTGCAGCTGGTCTTCGCCGTCCGCGAGGCCTACGTGCGCGCCTGGCTCGCGGAGGAGGCGGAGCGCACCATCAGGCAGGCCGCGGAGATGATCCAGGTGGTCACGCGCGCGGCGGAGCAGCGCCTCGAGGCGGGCGACATCTCGGGATATGAGACCCGGCGTCTGCGCCTCGGCCGGATTCAGGCCGAAAAGGATGAAGCGGACGCGGAGCTGCGCACCCGCGCCGCCCGCAGGCTGCTGGCTTCCCTGGTCCTTCCGGAAGTTTCCCTGCACGAGCTGGGACCCGCGGATGCGATAGTCGGCGTTCCGCCCGCCATCGCCTCCGGGAGCGCACTCGCTGCCCTCTCCCGGCGTCCCGATCTGGAGGCGGCCGCGCGGGAGCTGGACGCGGCCCGAGCCCAACACCGGGTCGCGAACCTGGAGTGGGTGCCCGATCCCACCTTGAGCCTCGCGTACAAGGAGCACGCGGACGGCTTCAAGGGCGCGACGGTCGGGGTGGATCTGCCCCTGCCGATCTTCAACCGGGCCGGAGGCGCCCGCGAAGAGGCGGCCGCGCGCGAATCGGCAGCGACATCGGGCCTGGACCTCCTCCGCCGCCAAGCCGAGCTCGACCTGGTGGACGCCTCCGACCGATACTCGGTCGCGCGTGAGCGCCTGGAGGCCACGGGCGACGGCATCATGGCCGAGGCCGAAGCGCTGCTCTCGGCAGCCAGGGTGGCGTACGATGAGGGCGAAATGACGCTGGTGGAGTTCCTGGACGCGACAGCAGCCTTCAGAGATGCCCGGCTCAGCGCGCTCACCCTGCGGGCGGAAGCGTGGATCGCCTACTACAACCTTGTGCGTGCCATGGGCGGCGGCCCCGGGGAGGAATCATGATGAGAGGGGGTGGGACGGCGCTGGCGGCCGGAATGGTGACGGCACTCGCGTCGAGGGTCGCGACCGCGCTGAGGCGTGGGATCGCGATGGCGCGGAGGCCCGGGTTGGCGGTGACGGGGAGGCCCGGGTTCGCCGGCGCATTGGTGTGCGGGTCCGCCGCGCTGTCGTTCACCGGTTGCGGTCCGGCCGTGGACGATGTTGCGCCCGAGCCCGAGCAGGCCTTTGCCGGGGGCGCGGTCGTAACCCACTGGACCGACGCGCTCGAGCTCTTCGTCGAGTATCCGCCTCACGTTCGCGGGCTGGAGGGCGACGTGTGGGCGATCCACCTCACCTGGCTCGCGGACTGGTCACCGGTCGAGGACGGCAGCCTGATGCTGGCGCTGGAAGGGCCGGGAGGGGCGCGTGAGGAAATCGTCATGCCCCGCGCCCGCCCGGGCAGGCGTCTTTACGACAGCTCCGGTGCTGCCGGCCGCCGGCATCTGGCGCGCCGAGCTCACGCTCTCGGTCGACGGCCGGGAGTACCCGGTGCCGGTGGGCGAACTCGAGGTCTTCGAGAGCGTGGACGCCCTGCTGCCGGAGGAGGACGTGTCGCCTCCGGGCCTGATCACGCTGCTCAAGGAGCAGCAGTGGGTGATGCCCTTCGCGGTGGCGGCCGCGGAGGAGCGGAGCATCCCCCGTTCGATTCCAGCGGCGGGAGAAATCGTCGCGCCCGCCGACGGCCTCGCGCACGTCTCCGTGCCGGTCACCGGGCTGGTGGTCGTCCAGGGTCCCACGCCCGCTCCGGGTGATCGGGTTGCCGCAGGGCAGACGCTCGCGCTGATCGCGCCTACCAGCCTGGACGACTCCTTCGCGCGCATGCAGGTGCGGGTGGCGCACGCGGAGCGGGAGGCGACGCGCGCGGAGCGGCTGTTCGCCGCCGAGGCCATCCCGGAACGCCGCCTGCTTGAGGCGCGGCACGAGTTGGAGGTGGCGCGTGCGGCCTTCGCGGCCGTGGGCGGGATGCAGTCGCCGGAGGGCGATGAGGCCGCACACCTGTATGCGCTGCGGAGCCCCATCGGCGGGGTCCTCTCGGAGCGCCATGTCGCCCCCGGGGAGCAGGTGGAAGCGGGCACGCATGCGTTCACGGTGGTCAATCCGGCGACCCTCTGGTTCATCGCCCGGCTGCCGGCGCGGGAGGCCGCGGCGGCGGGAGGGGTGCGGGAGGCATGGTTCACGGTCGAGGGGGCGGACGCGACCTACACCACCGACCGGGTTGTCTCCACCGGGACCGTGATCGACCCCGAGACCCGCACCCTGCCCTTGCGCTTCGCCGTCGCCAACCCGGAGGGCACGCTCAAGGTGGGCATGCTGGCCGAGGGGCGGCTGCTCACGGGAGAGCCGGTCACGGGCGTCGCCGTCCCGTCCGCCGCGATCCAGGACGAAGACGGGCTCGGGGTCGTCTACGTCGAAGTCGGCGGAGAGAGCTTCCAGCGCCGGGTGGTCGAGCCGGGGCCGTCCGACGGGGCCTGGACCCTCGTCACCGGCGTGGCGAGCGGCGAGCGGGTGGTCACCGAGGGCGCCTACCAGGTGTTCCTCGCGTCGCTGGGCGAAGCGGACCTCGCCGACCACGGCCACACGCACTGACGAGTACCGGCTGATGACCCCGACGCCCGCCGAACGGGAGCGGACCGGCCTCCTCGACGCGGTGGTCGGCGCCTCGCTCCGGCACCGGCTGCTCACCGTCGGCGCCGCGGCGATTGCGCTCGCCGGCGGGGGATGGGTCGCGGCGACCCTCCCCGTCGACGTCTTCCCGGACCTTACCGCCCCCACCGTCACGGTGCTCACGGACGCCCACGGCCTGGCGCCCGAAGAGGTCGAGAGCCTGGTGACCTTCCCGGTCGAGACCGCGGTCAACGGAGCCCCGGGCGTGCGCCGGGTGCGGTCCAGCTCGGCGCAGGGCATCAGCATCGTGTGGGTGGACTTCGACTGGGGCACGGACCTGTTCCGCGCGCGCCAGATCGTGAACGAGCGGCTCCAGCTCGCGGTTGCGCAGCTCCCCGACGACGTGACGGCTCCCGTCCTGGCCCCGGTCAGCTCGATCATGGGCGAGATTCTGCTGGTCGGCATGACCGCGCCGGAAGGGCAGCTCATGGAAGCCCGCACCGCGGCGGACTGGACGGTGCGCCGCCGTCTGCTGGCCGTGCCGGGCGTGTCGCAGGTGGTCCCGATCGGGGGCGAGGTACGCCAGTACCAGATCCTGGTAGATCCCGGCCGGATGCGGGCGTACGGCATCGCGCTCGACGAGATTCTCGCCGCCGCTGCCGCCTCCAACCGCAACGTTTCGGGCGGAGTCTATCGCTCCGGAGGCCGGGAAGTCCTCATCCGGGGTCTCGGGCGCGCGCGCGGCCTGGAGGAGATCGGCCTCACCGTGGTCGCGGTGCGCGACGGCGTGCCCGTGCTGATCGAGGATGTCGCCGACGTGCGCATCGGCCCGAAGATCCGCTTCGGGACCGCCGCCGTGAATGCCGAGCCCGCCGTCATCCTCTCGATTCAGAAACAGCCCGGCGCGAACACGCTGGAGCTCACGGAACGGGTCGATGCCGAGCTGGACGCCATCGAGGCCGAGCTTCCGGCGGGAGTCTCGTTCGCGCGGGCCATCTTCCGCCAGGCGGACTTCATCTCGCTGGCCGTGGAAAACGTGGTCGAGGCGCTCCGCGACGGGGCGGTGCTCGTCGTCGTCATCCTGTTCCTCTTCCTCTGGAACCTGCGCACGACGGTCATCTCCGTGCTGGCGATTCCCCTGTCGCTCGCGCTGGCCGTCATCGCCCTCCTCCTGCTCGGGGGCACCATCAACACGATGACCCTGGGGGGGATGGCGATCGCCATCGGCGCCCTGGTCGACGACGCCATCATCTTCGTGGAGAACGCCTACCGGAGGCTGCGCGGCAACCGGCAGCAGCCGGAAGACATGCGGCAGCCGACGCTGCCGTTGATCCGTTATGCGGCGCGCGAGATGCGCGACCCGATCGTCAATGCGACCATCATCATCACCGTGGTGTTCGTGCCGCTCTTCTTCCTGTCCGGGGTGGAGGGCCGCATGCTGCGCCCGCTCGGCCAGGCCTACATCGTGGCCATTCTGGCCTCGCTGCTGGTGGCGGTGACCGTGACTCCGGTGCTCTGTTCCCTGCTCCTGTCGGGCGATCGCACGCTGGCGAGGAAGCAGGAGCCCTGGCTGCTGCGCGGGGTGCAGCGCGTCTACGGCAACCTGCTGGAATGGACCCTGCGCCGCTCCGGTGTGGTGGTGGCGGGGGCGGGCGTGCTGCTGCTGGGCACGCTGGCCCTGATC
>VYDD01000242.1:5456-7382 GCA_009843625.1 Gammaproteobacteria bacterium
TCGCTGGGGGGCGAGTTCCTGCCCCCGTTCCGGGAAGGCTCGCTGACCATCTCGGTGGTGAGCCTGCCGGGCACTTCGCTCGCCGAGTCGGACGCGATCGGGGCGCGGGTGGAGCGGCGACTGCTGGCTCATGAGGCGGTGGTCTCCACCTCGCGTCGGACCGGGCGGGCGGATCTGGACGAGCATGCGCAGGGCCCCAACGCCTCCGAGATCGACGCGCGCCTGGATCTGGACAACTACGACCTGGACGACGTGCTGGCGGAACTGCGTGCCGACCTCACCGGGCTTCCGGGCACCAGCGTCACGGTGGGTCAGCCCATAGGACACCGCATCGACCACATGCTCTCCGGGACACGCGCCGCCATCGCGGTGAACCTGTTCGGGCCGGAGCTGCAGCCACTGCGCGACATCGCGGGGGAGATCGAGGCCGTCGCGGGTCAGGTTCCCGGCCTGGTGGACATCGCCGTGGAACGGCAGGCGGACGTGCCTCAACTCCAGGTCCGTGCCGACCGCCGCGCCATGGCCCGCTACGGCGTCACCCCGGGCTCGCTGACGACCGCGGTGGACGTGGCATTCCAGGGAGAGGAGGTCTCGCTGATCCGCGAGGGCCAGCGCGCCTTCGACCTGGTGGTGCGCTACGCCGAGGAGCACCGCGCGGACGCCGATGCCATCGGAAGCACGCTGGTGTCGACGCCGGCGGGGGCCACCGTCCCGCTTTCGCAGCTCGCCTCCGTCGTGCCGGCGCGCGGTCCCAACACCATCAGCCGCGAAAACGTCCAGCGAAAGATCGCGATCAGCGCCAACGTGGCCGACCGCGACGTGGTAAGCGCGGTGACCGAGCTGCAGGAGAGAGTCGCGGCGGAAGTGGCGCTGCCGCAGGGATACTCGCTTCAGTACGGCGGCCAGTTCGAGAGCGGACAGGCGGCCACCCGAAGCATCACCATCCTCTCGTTCTTCTCCATCGCGGCGATCTTTCTGGTGCTGCTGCGGGCCTTCGGCACCGTCCGCACGGCGGTGCTGCTCATGGCCAACCTGCCGCTGGCGCTAGCGGGCGGCGTCGCCGCGGTGATGCTCATCGGAGGCGCCATCAACGTCGCCACCCTGGTCGGTTTCATCACCCTGTTCGGCATCGCGGTGCGCAACGGCATCCTGCTGGTGAGCCGCTACCAGCACCTGTGCGGGCACGGCCTTCCCCTCCCGAACGCCATCCGGCGCGGATCCGCGGAGCGCCTCAGCCCGATCGTGATGACCGCGCTGACCACGGGGCTGGCGCTGATTCCGCTGGCGCTCGGCATCGGCGAGCCCGGGAAGGAGATTCAGGCGCCGCTCGCGGTCGTCGTGCTCGGGGGCCTGACCACCTCGACCTTCCTCAACATGTTCGTCATTCCCGCGCTGTTTCTACGCTACGGCCGATTCGGGAAGGAAGCGCGCTGAAGAAAGCCGGATGGCGCACGCCTCGCGGGAGCTGGGACGCACATGTTCGCGGGGGGATGCCGCAACGCTCGTCGGGCGCCACATCCTCCAACCAACGCCGTGGCGATGGGCACCAACTTCCGCAACCTCGTGTTGCCTGGATAACCGAACAAACACCGAACATCGGGGTATGAGGAGATGAGCCAGAAGCCGATCATCCCAGGCCCCGAGACCAGACGATCATGTCCACTGCCGCCGCTCCAGTCGCACTCGCCCCAGCTTCTCCTTCGCCCACTGCTCCCACCGCAGACCAGCCCGCTTCGAACGAGCTCGTCCCAGCCGCGCCCGCTTCGATCACGCCCATCTCCAAAGGGCTCAGGCCCGACCTCGATCCGCTCGGCGACGAAATCGCCCTTCTCTGCGCCCACATCACCGCCGCCACCTACCGGCTCCTCTGCCTGCTGCAGGTCTACGAGGAAGAGGAACGCTGGCAGGGGTTCCGCTCCTGCGCCC
>VYDD01000303.1 GCA_009843625.1 Gammaproteobacteria bacterium
GGGTCGACGGGCGCGGCGCTCCAGCGCTTCCGCGCGAGACCGACGGAGGCACGGTCGCGGCGGGCGAGCACGGCCAGGCCGCGATCGGTGAGGACGAGGCGGCGTGCTGGCGCGCGCGCCACGAGGCCGGCCTCTTCGAGGGGGCCGAGCGCCTGGCCCAGGCGCCGCTCGGACACGTCCAGCAGGGCGGCGAGGTGGGGCCGTGCGATCCACGGCCAGTCCGCCACGAGGTCGAGCACGCGTTTCCCCGCGGGCTCCAGGGAGACGGGCAGCAGCCAGTAGGGAGCCGTGGGGGCTTCGGTCCGGGGCAGGGGTCGCGGGAGCGAGAGGCGCCGGAGCGGCCGCTCCCGGGGCCAACTGCGCCCACCGCCGACATGCGCCAGGACCTCGCGGAGGCTGAGGAGAGGCGGCCCCAACGGTGTCCGCCAGAGGCGGGCGTCTGGCCCGGATGCCACGACATCGCGCTCGAGGGCGAGGAAGGTGATGGCGGGCGCTCCGGCCATGAGGCGGTCCATGTGCCTGAGGCGGGCCTCGTCGGGCACTAGGAGGAGGAGCGCCCCCGGTCGCGGCCCCCCGCGCAGCCGCCAGAGGCGCTTGGCGAAGGCGGTGCGGTCGGCGGTGGGGCCGAGGCGGACGACGGCCAGCGTGCGTCCGTCGGGAAGCGCGAGAGCCGCGTCCATGGGCATGGCGCGGTACCAACGGAGGCGGATCGGGTAGGCGGCGTCCGAGAGTGCGGAGGCGAGGCGGTAGACGGTCGCCGCGGCGTCGAGACGCTGCAAGAGGATGCGCCGCCACTGCTCGGAGACGGGCCGTCGCCGGAGCAGGGTCTCGACGCTCGACCCGTCCTCTTCGGCGAGGCGGCGCAAGCCGGCGGCCGTGAGGCAGTAGCGGCGGGTCGCCGGCGTGGGCGCGGAGGCGTGCGGAACCGCATCCACGAGGCCCGCCCGCCCGAGGGCAGCGGCGGCGGCGTAGACCGCGCCCCGCGACCAGCCGGAGAGGGCGACCATCTCCAGCCGGTCCAGGAAGGGCATGGCGGCGAGGAGCCGCAGCAGGTCGCGCCGCGCGCTCACTTGTCGGTCTCCCCGGCGGAGTTCACGGGCGGCTGGAAGTGCTTGCTGCGCTGCCGCTCGCGGGCATGCTTGCCGGGCGCGGGCGCCTTCTTCTCCTTCTCGGGCTCGGCCTTCTCCTGGCGGAGGGCTTCGACGCCGGCGCGGAACTCCTCCACCCGCCTGCGACCCTCGGCCTCGCGGGCGGCGATCTCGTCCGGCGTGACGGCGTACGAGGAGGCGGACGCGCGGATACGGGCAGCCGCTTCGGGATCGCCCGGCTCGGGCTTGCGCACGACCATGGAGAAGGCGGGCAGGCGCTCCGAGCCCACGGTCGCGCGGACGTAGCAGTGGTGCACCGGGAGGGAGACGATGTCCTCCTCGGAGATTCGCTCCCTGCCCAGCTCCCAGACGAGCTGGCGGGCGTCGGCGCCGGCCACCTGGAAGACGGCGAGGCAGCCCACGTTGGCGAGGAGGGTGTCGCGCATCGTGGGGGAGAGGTCGGCCAGCTTGGCGAGGCTCTGCGTCGCCAGCACGAACGACGCCCCGAACTTTCCCAGCTCGCTCAGCATCGACTCGTAGTCGACGCCCGGCATGGACTGCATCTCGTCGACGACG
Source organism: Gammaproteobacteria bacterium (assembly GCA_009843625.1). GTDB lineage: Bacteria > Gemmatimonadota > Gemmatimonadetes > Longimicrobiales > Gaopeijiaceae > BD2-11. The sequence goes on from VYDD01000303.1 coordinate 1,665, forward strand.
ACGAGCGCCCCGCGCCGCTGCTCCGGCGGCAGGGCGCCCTGCTCGCGGATCACCGAGTCCACGAGGTTGAGGAGGGAGGCGCCGACGAGCGCGGCCACGTCTCGCCCGGCCGTGCCCTGCGCGGTCGACACGAGCAGCACCCCGCCGTCGAGGATGGTGCGGCGGAGGTCGATGGTGGAGCGCGGCTGGCCGAGGATGGCGCGCGCCCGCTTCGAGGAGGCGTAGTAGGAGAGCCGCGTCTGCACGGGCGCGAGCGCCTCGGCGCGGTACTCCCGCCGCCAGCCCCCGAAGTCGCGCGCCCACCAGTCCAGGAGGTAGGGGTCGGAGACCTTCTCCAGCACGCCGTCGCGGAAGCCGTCGTCGGAGAGCAGCCGCAGGCCGTCGAGGATGGTGTGCTGCTCCTCGGCGGCGGTGTCGGGATGGGCGTTGGCCTCGTGCAGCGTCTTCACGCTCTGCTCGAGGATCGACTGCATCCTCGGACCCCACTGCTCCCAGAGGCCCCTGGCGACGCGCACGACCGAGTCGGCCGTGCGGTCGCGGTCGCTGAAGATGCGCGTGTCGAGGAGGTTGACGCCGGGCGCGCCGCGCTCCTCCCCGAGGTCGACGATGCGCACCTGCCCGGCGAGCGACTCGGGGACCTGCTCCAGCAGGCCGCCCACGAGATCGGCGTGGGGGTCGATCACGACGACGGCGTCGCGGTCGCGCCCGGTCGCCTTCTCCGCCAGCTTGTGGGCGACGAGGTGGCGCATGAGGGTCGACTTGCCCATGCGCGTGCGCGCCACGTAGAGGTGGTGGCGGCGCAGCAGGTCCTCGGGGAAGTGGATCGGGGCGGGTCTGCCGCCGGTGGTCTCGCCCACGTAGGCGCCCCCGGCGACGGTTCTACCGTCGGGCAGGAGCACCTTCGCCCCGGAGCGCCCCACGAGGGGCGTCTCGTCCCTCGCCCCGGGCGGGTGCCAGAGGGCCGCCGCTTCGCGCACGCCGAGGACGCTGCGGCTGCCGAAGAAGCCAGGCGCGGAGGGGTGCAGACTGGAGGGATCGGGGAGCGCGGGCCGCACCTCGCTCACGTTGAAGCGCGCCCCAGCGGGGTGGTCGTAGTGGCGGTAGGCGGCGGCCACCGGCTCGAGGAGTTCCCGCGCCCGCTCGCGGGCTGCCTGCGGCTCCATTGCCGGCAGGATGGCCGTGACCTCGAGCTCGGCGTCAAAGGCGATGCGGGACACCTTCTCCTTGATGAGAAGAGGGTCATGGACCCGGTTGCGCGACCGCAGCCAGCGCTGGCGGAGCCAGCCGGCGACGGCGAGCACGCCGACGATGCCCCCGGCCAGGGCGAGCGTCTTCCAGATCTCGCCCGCCTGCACCCACTGGTAGCCGCGGACGGCGCCGAGCGCCACCACGGCGAGGACGGCCATGGCCAGCCCCTCCGTCCCCTGCGGGCGGGCCTGGACGGCTGGTGCGGCCTGCCCCTGCTGGGGGACGGGCCGCTCGTAGGCCTTCGCCTGGTACCCCTGCGCCCAGTCTGGGCCGAGCGAGCGCAGGAGCAGCCGGGAGACGACGCGCTCGCCGACCTCCAGCGAGGAGAGCGCCCCCAGCAGGGCGATGAGGGGGTCCGAGCCGGGGTCGAGCAGGTCGTCGTCCCTGAAGACCCGCAGGGAGACGTACTCGGGGCCGCTCGCCCGCAGCGTCATCGTCCAGGCCTGTTCGCCCTCCCGCAGGCGCAGGGGGTCGTCACCGGCAGCCACGTCGTGGATGCGCGCCTGCGGGTAGTGGGCGGCGATCTGGCCGCGCACGACCTCCCGGTCGAGGCAGCGGGCGAGCAGGGTGACGCCGTTGGCGTCTCCCGCGAGGTCGAGGGAGAAGGGCTCGGGCACGGCGATGGAGGCGAGCAGGTTCTCGACCCCGAGGAGCGTGTGCTCGCCGCTGCGCGGGGGCGTGACCTCCAGGAGGACTGGGAGCCTGGGGACGGGACGGGTGAAGAGGTTGAGTCGCATTTGGAAGTGGTCCTTTCTCTGCTCCTGGCGGGACGGGCGCCCCTGGTCTCTGCGGAGCGCGTGCGAAGGCGTCAGCGCTGCTGGCCCGGAGCGAACTCGACGAGGGCGTGTTCCTCGGGGGTAGCTTCGATGCGGATGGGGAAGCGGTTTCCCCGGGCGAGCAGGAGCCCGTCGCCCCGCTGGCAGGAGAGCAGCCAGCGCTGCAGGTCCGGGGGCAGGTCGAAGGCGTCCCCCACCGTGCTGATGGCGGCCGCGTCCTGCTGAAGCAGGAGCTTGAAGGCGGCGTTCTGGAGGAGAGCGCGGCCGGAGTGGCCGGTGATCGTGCGGGAGGAGTCCTCGCTGAGGAGATCCTGCACGTCCTGGGTGATGAACTGCAGCCCCAGCCGGTGCTTCCGCGCGCGCTTCGCCATCGACACCATGAAGGCCGCGCCCTCGGGGTGCTGCATGATCGACCAGACCTCGTCGACAACCAGCAGGCGGGGACGGGGATCGCGCGCGGCGGCCGCCCAGACCGTCTCCGTGCAGACCATCGTCGCCGCGGGGCGCAGCTCCGGCTCCAGGAGGTGCAGGTCGAAGACGGTGACGAGCGCCTCTTTCGCGAGCAGGTCGTCGCCCTCGTCGGAGAGGAGGTGGCGGAGGCTGCCCGTGGCGAAGGGGCGCAGGAGTTTGGAGAGGTCCTCGTCGCTCTCCTGCAGGAAGCGGTAGAAGGCGCCAAAGCCGGCGCCTTCCCGGGGCTCGGCGTAGTAGGCGGCGAGGACGTGGTCGAGGGCGGCGCGGCGCTCGGCTCCGAGCGACTCGCCGACCATCACCTCGATCAGGCGGCGCAGGCTGCCGATGCGCTGCAGCAGCTCCTCGGCGTCCCGGCGCTCGATGATGAAGGGGTTGAGGCCCTGGCCTTCAACGCCGGGGGAGAGGACGCGGCCGCCCGCGGCGCGGGCCATGGAGGCGTACTCGCCCTCCGGGTCGATCACGTAGGCGACCACCCCGCGCGTGATGCCCCGCAGCACGCCCAGCTTCGTCGAGAACGACTTCCCGCTACCGGACCGCGCCAGCACGGCCGTGTTGGCGTTGAGATGGGTACCGTCGAAGGGGTCGTACACGACCGGCGCGCAGGCACGCAGGTCGATGCCCGCAAGCGTGCCGCTGCGGGTGTCCAGGTCGGGCGGCGAGAAGGGGTACAGGCGCGCGATCGAGGAGGTGTCGAGGGTGCGCCAGGCGGCGGCGGCGTTGAGGGCGAGGGGGAGCGTCGAGAGCAGCCCCTCGCGCTGGCGGAAGGCGAGCGCGTCCAGCTTCCCCAGGGTGGCGGCGAAGTGCGCCGTCGCACGCTGCGTGAGGTCGTCCAGCGTGGCTTCATCGGGGGCGTGGAGGGTCACCGAGAGGGAGGCGTGGAAGAGGCGCTCGCGGCCTCGCTGCACCTCGTCCCGCAGCCGGGTCACGTCCTCGAGGGCGATCTCCGCCTCGGAGGAGAGGGTGCGGCCGCGGCTCATTGAGAGGCTCTGGGCCGACTCGAACCGCACCTTCTGCCACTCCAGCGTACGCGCCGCCTGCTCGGCGGGGATGGCCCCCAGGTGCAGCGAGAGGTCCATGGGCGCCCCCGCCGTCATCAGCCCCTGCAGGAAGCCGGGGGCGAGCGAGCGCGGCCAGCGTCCGAGGTGAAGGGCTCGCGCGAGGTGGTCCCCGAGCCGCAGGTCGCGGCGGTTGACCTCCACCTCCACCCCCGCTGCCTCGTCCCGCTCGGCGGGCGTCCCCCCGAGGGCCGCGGCCAGGAGCAGGCGGCGCAGGACGCGGCCCTTCAGAGGGTGGACGGAGAGCCCCGCCCGTACGAGCAGCGACTGGAGCTCCTCCGCGTGCTCCAACTCGGAGACGGCGTAGAAGCGCCGGTCGAGGATCCCCTCGCGGCGCTCCAAATCCTCCAGCAGGCCGTGCAGGGAGTCCGCCGCCGCCTTCGTACGCTCGGGCAGGCCTTCCGGCTCGTCCTCCCGCAGCGCCTCCCGCATCCGCCCGAGATCGGGCGGGTGCTGACGCACGAGGAGCTGGACGGGGAAGTCGAGGGCGTTGAGGAAGCCGGCGAAGGCGCCAAGCTTGGGCTCGTCCAGCTCCAACCCCTGCACCTCGCTGACGCCCACCCTCGTCCCGTCAAGCCGCACGACCGCCTCCTCCTCCAGGTGGGAGAGGAGGAAGCAGAGAGGCAGCGGCAGGGGCGGTTTCGGCTCGGGAGCCGCGGTCGCGCTGCCGCCGATGATGGGCGGTGGCGCCGTTCCCTTGAGTGCCGGTAGTCGCATCGTTGGTCTCCTTTTGTCGGGTACCGTGTCGGTCGGGAAAGGACGGCTCCTTCGGCAGGCACTCCCGGAGGGAGTCTCAAAGTGCAGGGATGAGGCCGTTGCGGAGGGCGAGGGCGATGCCCTTCGCCGAGAGGACGATGACGAGGCCGACGACCGCCATGACAACGGCGCTCTTGGCGCGGCCGCCGCGCCCCTCGGCTCCCTCCGCCATGAGGACAACGCCCGCCCAGGCGATGGCGAAGACGGCCAGGCCCCCGGCCGCGTAGGCCATCGCGGTGAGCGCCTGGTCGAAGGCTTCGAGCATCGCCCGCTCCTCCTCCGGCGCCGGCGCCGCGCCCATGGAGAGGAGCGCGACGCCGGCGAGGACGAGGCTGGTTCCGCTGCGACGCAGCACGGCTATTGCTCGCCTATGACCCCGAGGAGCCACTGCAGGACACCGGGGTCGACGGCGGTCTGGATGGACGGGATTGGGTCCTCCTCTTCGGGCGCCTGCGAGCCGAGGGCTGCGTAGGGGTCGTCGGAGGCGACGCTCTGCGCCAGGGCGAGGGATTCGCTCCGGGCGCGGACGAGGGGAGCGCGTGTAACGACCTCCGCGCGCACGTGCTCCTCGTGGACGACGGTGAAGACGACGTCCTGGCGGACGGTCGACTGGGGTACATAGCAACTCGCCGTGACGCTGTGGACGACGGGAACGCCGTCCTCGCCAACGACGGTGACCGACTCGGTGACCGAGTCGCCGAAGGCGGGGATCGTGACCGAGGCCGTCTCCGTGAGCCGCTCCGTGCGCTCGGGGTGGTGGGTGGTCTCCACCAGCGCTGGCAACGGGGCCGTCGTGGTCGCCTCGAGGGCGGCCTCGATCGACACCGCCCGGATCCCCGCACCGCTCCCGACAGAGAGCCGGAAGGCGGTGTTCCCGTTCGGCACGAGCGCGACATCCGTCGCGTACGCCCCGGACGTGACCGTCAGGGTCCCCGAGAGGCCGGAGACGGTCGCCTCGATGAGGGCCGTCACCGACTCCGTGTGGTGGCCGGAGACGACGGGCAGGTCGACCCGCTCCTCGACCTCCGTGACGCACGTGGAGGCGACGCCTCCCTCGATGCGCCCCGGCGACCAGGACAGGGAGGTCATCGACAGGGAGCAGAGCTCCCCCTCGACGGTCGGCAGCGGGTAGGGAAGCTGGGAGCCCTCGAGGCCGAACGCGCCCGCCTCCCCGAAGCCGTCCTGCCACGACACCGTCACCGACGGGAACTCCCCCTCCAGGGGCACGTCCCAGCCCCGGCGCTCGCCGCTAACGAGGCTCTCCTTCGCCTGGTAGACGAGGGTCTGGCCGTCGTCGCCTCCGTAGGCGCGGACGTGGACGTCGAGGTCGGTGGCGGCGCGCAGGGCGAACCCGGCGCGGTCGCCGTAGACGGTGAGGCGCTCGAGGAAGAGGCGCTGCCCGGGGA
>VYDD01000143.1 GCA_009843625.1 Gammaproteobacteria bacterium
CTGGGGGGGCTGGGGCTCATCTCTCGGCTGGCGCTCGCCGGCACGCCCGGGGCGGCCTGGGCGCTGGCCCGCCACGGCGAGGAGTCCGGGGCCATCGTGTCCCGGTCCACGGGTCCGGACGAGGTGAAGGAGGCGCTGGCCGGGCTCCCCGTCGCCGCACTGCGGCTCGAAGCCGATGTCGTGGAAGCGCTGGCCTCCTTCGGCCTTGACAGGATCGGAGCCCTCTACCCCTTCGACCCCGGGGCGCTGGCGAAGAGGTTCGGCCCCGCCCCGCGCCGCCGCCTGGAACAGGCCCTCGGCTTCGTCGAAGAGCCGGTCATCTCTCTTCCGCCTCCGCTTCCGCGCGAAGCCCGCCGTGCCTTTGCGGAGCCGATCTCGACAGTGGTCGGCATCCACGCGGCGGTGGAAGCCCTGCTGGGGGATCTGTGCAGGAACCTGAGCCGGGCAGGCGAGGGCGTGCGGCGCATGCGGCTCGTCTGCAACCGGGGGGATGGAGCGCATTCCGTTCTAGTGGCGGGTACCAGCCGGCCTCTGCGCCGCTCAAGGCTCCTGATGAACCTGTTCGCGGGGAAGCTGGAGCGGATCAACCCGGGTTTCGGCATCGAGGAGATGGTGTTGTCCGCCGAGGTGGTCGAGGTCGTCGAGGAGGAGCAGGAGGACTGGTTCGCGCGGGCCGGGGCGGCAGCGGCGGGACGCGGCGGATGGACCGGAGGCGAGAACGGAGCGGGTGGCCGCGAGGAGCTGGGACCCCTCCTCGTCCGGCTGGGGAACCGCTTCGGGTTCGGAAGCGTCGCCTGCCCGGTCCCGCGCCAGAGCTGGCTGCCCGAGCGCGCGGTCGAACTGCGTGAACCCCTGGCCGCACCCCGGGGGCAAGGCCCGGGCTGGCCGGAGGGGCGTTGCCGGCCGCTTCGGCTGCTGTCTCCCCCGGAGCGGGTGGAGGCCGTCGCCCGCGAATCCGGCGGAGTGGAGTTCACGGGCGCACCGGCCCTTTTCCGCTGGCGGGGACGGCGGCACAGGCTGCGCGTGGCCGAAGGGCCCGAGCGGCTGGAGTGCGAATGGTGGCTGCAGGACGCCCCGCCCCGCGACTACTACCTGGCCGAAGACGAGGAAGGGCGGCGCTACTGGCTCTTCTGCGAGCGGTCCCGCGACCCCGCCGCTCCGCCGCGCTGGTTCCTGCACGGGTTCTTCGCGTGAGTGCGGGCGGGCGCGACCCCGCGGCGCGCCTCCCCGGCGGTCGCGTGGAGGAAGGCTCGTCGGCCCGGGAGGGCGGCTACGTGGAACTGCAGGTCACCAGCAACTTCTCGTTTCTGCGCGGCGCCTCCCAGCCCGAGGAACTGGTGGAGCGGGCGCATGCCCTGGGCTACCGCGCCCTGGCGCTCACCGACCGCAACACCCTGGCGGGGGTCGTGCGCGCCCACCACGCCGCCCGCGAGATGGAACTGCGCTTCATCCCCGGAGCCCGCCTCGACCTCGAGGACGGGCCGTCCCTGCTTTGCCTGCCCGTCTCCAGGAAGGGCTACGGCCGTCTGGCCCGCCTGATCACCTGCGGACGCCGGCGCGCACCCAAGGGGGAGTGTCGGCTCGTGCGCGAGGATGTCGTGGAAGCGGCCGGGGAGCAGATCTTCGTCGCCCTGCCGCCGGAAGTGCCCGGTCCCGGGTTCGCCGAACGGCTGGCGTGGTACCGGGAGCGGCTGGACGCGCCTCTCTACCTGGCCGCCACCTGCAACTACCGGGGCAACGACATCCACCGCCTGGCCGCTCTCGCATCCCTCTCGGAGACGGAGCGCGTGCCCCTGGTCGCGACCGGCGACGTGCACCAGCACATCCCCGAGCGGCGCCGGCTCCACGACCTGCTCACCTGCATCCGCGAGCGCTGCACCATCGACACCGCCGGCTGGCGCCTCGCGGCCAACGCGGAACGCCATCTCAAGTCCCCCGCGCAGATGGCCGCCCTCTTCCGCGATCATCCCCGTGCCCTGGCCAATGCGGTGGAGATTGCCGAACGCTGCCGCTTCTCCCTCGGAGAGCTGCGCTACGAATACCCCGAGGAGGTGGTCGGCGAAGGCCGCACGCCCCAGCGGGAGCTGGAGATTCTGACTTGGGGGGGCGCGGCCCGGCGCTATCCCGAGGGCATCCCCTCCAGGGTACGGGCGGCTCTCGAACACGAACTGGCGCTCATCGGCGAGCTGGAGTTCGCCCCGTACTTCCTCACCGTCGCCGACATCGTCCGGACCGCCCGCGGCCTGGGCATCCTGTGCCAGGGGCGCGGCTCGGCCGCCAACTCGGCGGTGTGCTACTGCCTGGAGATCACCTCGGTCGATCCGGACCGCATCGACCTGTTGTTCGAGCGCTTCATCTCCGCCGAGCGGGGCGAGGTGCCCGACATCGACGTGGACTTCGAGCACGAGCGCCGCGAGGAGGTCATCCAGTACATCTATCGCAAGTACGGCCGGGAACGGGCCGGACTGGCCGCGACGGTGGTGACCTACCGCGTGCGCAGCGCGTTGCGCGACACCGGCAGGGCCATGGGACTGAGCAAAGACACGGTCGACCGGCTGCTCTCCATGGCTTCGGTGTGGTCGAAGCCGGTGGACGAGGAGCGCGCCCGCGAGGAAGGGTTCGATCCGACGGACCGGCGCCTGCGCCTGACCCTTCAGTTGGCCCGGGAACTGTACGGCTTCCCCCGCCATCTGTCCCAGCACACGGGCGGATTCGTCATTTCCCGCGGGCCGCTGTGCGAAATCGTTCCCATCGAGAACGCCGCCATGGACGACCGCACGGTGATCGAGTGGAACAAGGACGATCTCGAGGCGCTGGGGCTCATCAAGGTGGATGTGCTGGGGCTCGGCATGCTCTCCTGCATCCGGCGCTCCTTCGAGTTGCTGGAAGCGCACTACGGCGTCCGCCACACCCTGGGGGACGTGCCCGCAGAGGACCCGGGGGTCTACGGGATGATCCAGCGGGCGGACACGATCGGCGTGTTCCAGATCGAGAGCCGGGCGCAGATGGCGATGTTGCCCCGGCTGAGGCCGGCCACCTTCTACGACCTGGTCATCGAAGTGGCGATCGTGCGGCCGGGGCCGATCCAGGGGGACATGGTTCACCCCTACCTGCGCCGGCGGAGGGGCGTCGAGCCGGTGGAGTATCCGTCAGAGGAGCTGCGCGAGGTGCTGGGGAAGACGCTGGGCGTGCCCCTCTTCCAGGAACAGGCGATGAAGATCGCCATCGTCGGGGCCGGATTCAGCCCGGCCGAGGCCGACCAGTTGCGCCGGGCCATGGCCAGCTTTCGCAACTACGGCACCATCCATCGCTTCCGCGGCAAGTTCGTGGATGGGATGGTGGGGAGGGGATACGACCGGGAGTTCGCCGAGCGCTGCTTCAAGCAGATCGAGGGGTTCGGCGACTACGGCTTCCCGGAAAGCCATGCGGCCAGCTTCGCGCTCCTGGTCTACATCTCCTCGTGGCTGAAGCACCACTACCCGGAGGTCTTCGCCTGCGCCCTCCTCAACAGCCAGCCCATGGGCTTCTACGCGCCCGCACAGCTCGTGGGCGATGCGCGCAGGCACGGGGTGGAGGTGCGCCCCGTGGATGTCAACCACTCGGAGTGGGACTGCACCCTGGAGCCGGTGGACTCCCATCCGCGCATGGCGTTGAGGCTGGGACTGCGCCAGATCCGCGGTCTGAGGGAAGAGGATGCCATCCGCATCGTGACGGCCCGGGAGGAGGGGTATCGTTCCCCGGCCGACCTGCGGCGGCGGGCAGGGACCCGTCCGGCCGTCCTGACGCGCCTGGCCAGGGCCGATGCCTTCACCTCCACCGGGCTGGACCGCCGCCAGGCCGCCTGGGCGGTCCGCTCCCTGGACCAGATGGAGCCGCTGCCGCTCTTCGATTCGCCCGGCGAGGCGGAGCCGCCCCGCCCGGAACCGGCCCTGCCCGCCATGCCCGCCGGCGAGCAGGTGGTGGCCGACTACCGCGCCACCGGGCTGTCCCTCAAACAGCACCCCACCGCCCTGCTGAGGGAGCGGCTGGCCGACCGGGGGGTGCGCCCGGCCAGCCACCTGGAAGAACTCCCCGCCGGCGCGCGCGTCACCGTCGCCGGCATCGTGCTGGTCCGCCAGCGGCCGGGCACGGCGGGCAGGATCGTGTTCGTGACCCTGGAGGACGAGACCGGATCCTCCAACCTGGTGCTGTTCCCCTCGGTCCAGGAACGTTGCCGCCGCGCCCTGCTCACCGCGCGGCTGATGGCCTGCCGCGGCCGGCTGCAGAAGGAACAGGGAGTGATCCATGTGATCGCCGACCACATCGATTCCCTGAACGACTGGCTGGACGGCCTGGGCGGAAGGCCGCCGCGCTCGTCGGCTGGCCCGGTTGCGCCGGGAGCGATTTCAGGGGGTGCATTCGTGGGCAGGGGGCGGTTCTTCCACTGACGACTCGCGGGTGAATCCGTGTGAGCATCGAGAGCGGTGAGGCGTTCCATCACCTCATATCCGGGCCCCCGGCGCGTCCGGAGATACAACAAAACCGCGGTCTGATCTGTCAGAAGAACCAGTGGTAGACCGGTCGGCATCGGCAGTGTTAGATTTCCCGACTTGCTGTTCCTGGGCCCGGCCTTCGCCGTTTGTATACCCACCCCCGGTAGGCGCGCACTGGATGTTCTCATCCTCCCGTGGTCTGGATTCCTTCGATCAGTACCTTCAGGACGTAGAGAAGTACCCGCTCATCCGCGATCCCGAAGAAGAGCGCGAGCTGGCAAGGCGCGCCCGGACGGGCGACATGGAGGCGGCGGAGCGGCTGGTGACCGCGAACCTTCGCTTCGTAATTTCCTACGTCAAGAAGTACCAGGGCCGAGGGCTCGGCCTGGCCGAACTGGTGTGCATCGGCAACGAGGGCCTGCTGAAGGCGGTCAAGAAGTTCGATCCCGACAAGGGGGTCAAGTTCATCAGCTACGCGGTCTGGTGGATCCGGCAGACCGTCCTGCAGGCGCTGGCCGAACAGACCCGTTCGGTGCGCATCCCGCTCAACCAGAACTCCAACCTCGCCAAGCTGGCACGCACCGACACCGCGCTGACCCAGGAGCTGGGCCGCTCTCCCACCGATCAGGAGATCGCCAAGGAGATGCAGGAGCCCGTCGAAACCATCCGCGCGCTGCGCCGGGTGGCCGCGACCGAACTCAGCCTGGACGCCCCCATCGACCGCCGGGACCGGGACAGCTCGAGCTTCGGCGAACGCTTTGCCGGCGTGGAAGCCGCGGACATCGAACTGGATGTGGAGGCGCTGGCGCGCCGGGCCTTCATGGAAGACATGTTCGAGAGGTATCTGACGGAACGCGAACGCAAGATCCTCTACCTCTACTACGGCCTGGACGACGGCGAGGAGCGCACGCTCGAGGAGATCGGCGTGCTGCTGGGGGTCACGCGCGAACGAATTCGCCAGATTCGCAACCGCGCCTTCGAAAAGCTGCGCGACAGCCCGCACGGGGATTCGCTGTCCGGTTTCTGGAGCGCGAACTGATCCGGTCTTCGGTTCAGGACATTCCTCACTTGCGGGCGGTCGCCCTCGCCGCCGGCGTTTCCCTCGCCCTCGCCACCGGCGTATCTCCCGCCTCGGCACAACAGGCTTCCTCCTGGGACGATCTCCGGGTGCTGGAGCTCGTCGAGCGCGCGACCGCCACCCGACAGGCCGCCGTCATGGATGGCCTGCGCGCGTATACGGCCGACGCACGCGGCTACGTCTACTTCTTCCTCGACCGCCAGACCGGCGAGGAACGCAACCTGGTCAAGACCGACCAGCTGGCGGTGCGCGTGTACTGGAAGGCGCCCGGCCTGACCAGGCAGCACATTCTCGGCCGCCGCGACGACCGGCAGATGCCCACCAACATCCGCTACCACCTCGACCACCTGGTCATCATCCAGGAGAACTTCGGCGACGTGATCCGGATCGGGGACGGGGACGAGGTGTCGTCGGTTATCCATCCCCTCGCTCCGGGCGCGCCCGCCCGCTACGAGTACCTGCTGGCCGACTCGATCACGGTCGCCTTCGCAGACGGCCTCGACCCCGTCCGGGTGTACGAGGTGCAGGTGCGGCCGCGCGACCCGGACCAGCCCGGCTTCGTGGGCACCCTCTTTCTCGATCGGGAGACGGCGGCGGTCGTGCGCATGAACTTCACGTTCACGCCCTCGTCCTACGTCGACCCGCAGCTCGACTACATTCGTGTTTCGCTGGAAAACTCCCTCTGGGATCGCCGCTACTGGCTCCCCTACCGGCAGAGCCTCGAGATCCGGCGGAAACTCCCGTTCCTCGATCTTCCCGTGGGCAGCGTCATTCGGGGCCGCTGGGAAATCGGTGGCTACAACTTCGAGGACGATCTCCCCGACCTGTTCTTCCTGGGGCCGCAGATCGTGCGCAACCCCGACCCGATGCTGGCCTTCCCCTTCGAGCGCGATCTCTATGCCCAGGTCGACGAGGAGGGGCTCGCCCCCACGCCCGAACTGATCGACATCGAGGCCGAGGCGACCCGGCTGGTGCGCGGTCGATACCTGAGCGGGCTCGGCCGCCTGCGTCTCGCGATGCCGCCCCTCTCCGAAACCGTACGCTACAACCGCGCCGAAGGCTGGGTTACCCAGGGCGGCTTCAATCTCCGCGCGACCAACCGCCTGCATATCGGGACGCTCCTGGGCTACGCCCACGCCGGAGACCGTCCCCTGGGTCGCGTGAGCGCCGTGTTCGAGGCCCCGGACCGCGAGCGGCCGAGCACCGTCGGCCTGGATCTCTTTCTGCGCGAGCCGCGCGACATCGGACCGGTGCCCGGGTCGAGCCGGATCATGAACACCCTCTCCTCGCTGCTCCACCAGACCGACTGGACGGACCCCTATTTCGCGACCGGCGCCCGTGCCCGCGCAGGCCGCTCGTTCGGCCCGGTCTCGACGCGCGCCGAGGTGCGCTACGAACGCCACCACGGCGCGCGCGTCGTCGCCGGCGGAGAGCCGGGCGGCTGGCGTCCGGTGCGCACCATCGACGAAGGCGACCTGACGGCCGTTCGGCTGTCCGCGTCGCTCGGCTCTCCCGACCGCCTGTTCGGGGAAGCGGGCGCCACCTGGGCGAACTTCGACGGCGCCCCCTACCAGGAAGCGTCCCTGCGTCTCGCGGCCGGCCGCCGCTGGCTCGAACACGGCGTGGAACTCCGCTCGTCCCTGGACGCCGCTGTCGTCTCCGAGGGCGCGCCGCCGCAGTCGCTCTACCTCCTGGGAGGCCGCGAGACCCTTCCCGGATACGGCTACCGCTCCCTGGCCGGCGATGCCTTCTGGCTGCTCCGGGTCGAAGGCTCCCGCCAACTCTTCGGCCCATGGCTGCGGCTCCGCGGCGTGGGCG
>VYDD01000488.1 GCA_009843625.1 Gammaproteobacteria bacterium
GTCGCGGGGGACACCCACGTCGATGAAGCGGTCGGCGTACCCTTCGTTCTGGGCGGCCACGGCCGCGAGCTGGCGGAAGACGGGCCGCAGCCACGCGCGCGCGCGCCGGTAGCCGCGGTAACTGGACGGGCTCAGCCGGCCGTTCACCACGCAGACGGGAATGCCCCGCCTCGTGCACTCGGTCACGAAGTTGGGCCACACCTCCAGTTCGGCGAGAGCCACCACGTCCGGGCGCACGGCGTCCAGGAAGCGGCGCACCATCCAGGAGAGGTCGAGGGGATAACGGACCACCGCGTGTCGGCTACTATAAAGCACGCGCGCGCGCGCGACCCCGGTGTCGGTGGTGCTGCTCACGACCACCCGCGTACGCGCCGCCAGCAGGCCGACGAGCTGCCGGATCGCGGCAACCTCACCTACGCTGACGCCGTGGACCAGCACGGTGGGGCGGCGGCGAGCCGGAGCACCGCTCACCTCGCCCGCCGCGTGACCGGCGGATCGGTCCACCGAGTCCGCAGGCCCTGGGGGCGCGCCGTCCGTCGGCGAAGAGGGCACGTCGAGCACCCCCACATGTCCGAAGCGCCCCCGCCAATCGGTCCTCCGCTTCCCGGTGGCGAGCAGGCGAGCTGCAACCACGGGGCTGGCCAGCAGCGCGGCCATCAGGTAGAAGAGGTCGTAGCGGAGCATCTCGTTCAGGTCCCGCGCGTATCCCCAAGGGTTATCATTCGCCCATCGTCTTCGTTCGACCTCGCCATCATTCGCCTGACGCGAATCTTCGCCATCGGGCAGTTCGGCGGTAGTCCTGCCTCCGGCCATGCCGATCAAGAGAGCATCGCAACGCCCCGTGCCAACCTCGCTGTTCGCGCTCCCCGACGCCCCCCGGGCCATCCTTCTCGTGCGCCTCACCGCGCGCGGTGACGTGCTGCTGGCATCGCCCGTAGTCCAGGCTCTGAGGCGCCGCTATCCGAAGGCGCACATCGCGTGGGCGGTGGAATCCCACGCCCGCAGCATGATCGAACATCACGAGGATCTCGACGAGATCATCGTCTGGGACCGCGCCGCGTGGAAGAGCATGATCCGGGCCGGACGCTGGGGGGCGCTCTGGCGTGCGTTTCGGGAACTTCGCGCGAGGCTTCGGGTGCCCGGATTCGATATCGCGCTCGATCTGCAGGGGCTCCTGCGCAGCGGATGGGTGGCGTGGCTCTCGGGCGCTCCCGTGCGCATCGGGCTGGGCTCGAAGGAGGGCAGCTGGATGCTGATGACCGGCACCGTCCCCCGCCACGGCACGGCCCCTGGGAGCACCAGCCTGCAGTACCCGTACTTCGCCGACGCCCTCGGGCTCCCGAGCGAGGCGCTGGCGCTGCACCTGGTCCTCAGCGACGGGGAGGAGGACTTCGCGGCGCGCTTCATCGCCGACCATGATCTGGAGGGAGGCTACGCGGCGCTCGCCCCCTTCACCACCCGGCCCCAGAAGCACTGGTTCGAGGACCGCTGGGGCGAGATCGCCGGGCGAATCCGTGCGGAATTGGGCCTGCCCGTGGTCATTCTGGGCGGACCTGCGGATCGCGAAGCCGCGCGGCGCATCGCCGCCGCCGGTGTGGAGCCCACGGGACCGGGTCGAGCCAGCGGCGTACCGGAGGAAGGGCGGGCGGGAGACGAGAACACGGGCTCCGGCTCGCCTCCCCCGATCATCGACCTGGCCGGCCGCACGCGCCTCGGCGAAGCGGCGGCCGTGGTGAGGCACGCCGGGCTCTTCCTGGGCGTGGATACCTGCCTTTCGCACGTCGCGGTCGCGTTCCGCCGGCCCTCCGTCCTCCTCTTCGGATCCAACATCCCCTATCGCGAAGCACCGCACGCGCGGGCCCGCATCGCGCTGGAGCTCCAGCCCTGCGCGCCCTGCGGCAACCGGCCCACATGCGACGGCGCCTTCTGGTGCATGCAGGCGCTCGAAGTGGACGAGGTGTTCCACCTGGCGAAGACGGTGGCCCAACAGCGCTGATCCACCGCTCCGGCGGCGCTCACAGACCGCGCGCGGCCCGGGCGTCACGCGCCATCGACATCCGCGAAGCGACCCCCGCTGAGCCCCTTTCGCGCCGGGCGCTCTCCTGCATCTATTAGGTGTCCGACGGCGTCGCCCCGGCGTCCTTCCCTCCCGACCCCAGCTCCGAGCCGCCCTTGTCCTTCGTCCATCTTCACTGCCACTCGGAGTTCTCGCTTCTCGACGGCGCCAACCGCATCACCGACCTCGTCCGCAAGGCGAAGGAATTCGAGATGCCCGCGCTGGCCCTCACCGACCACGGGTGCCTTTTCGGCGCCTGGACCTTCCGCAAGGCGGCGGAGAAGGAGGGCATCCGGCCCATCATCGGCATGGAGGCGTACGTGGCTCCCGGCGACCGCCGCCACAAGGAGCCGATGCGCGTGGGCGGGCGCGAGATCAGGAAGCCGTACTACCACCTCGTGCTGCTCGCCCGCGACCGCGAGGGTTACCAGAACCTGATCAAGCTCTCGTCCATCGGGTATCTGGAGGGCTTCTACTACAAGCCGCGCATCGACCGCGAGGTGATCGCGCGGCATTCGGGCGGGCTGATCTGCACCTCCGCGTGCATGGCGGGAGAAGTGGCGCGCCGGCTGGCCGAGGACGACCGGGAGGCGGCGCGCGAGGCGGCGGAATGGCACGCCAACGTCTTCGGGGACCGGTACTTCCTGGAGGTGCAGGGGCACGACACCCCGGGGCAGGATGCGGTGAACGAGAAGGTGTTCCGGCTCGCCGGGGAGGTCGGCCTGCCCGTGGTCGCCAGCAATGACGCTCACTTTCTGCACGCCGAGGATCACAGCGCGCACGACATTCTACTGTGCATCGGGCTCGGAAAGGACCACGACGACGAGAACCGGATGCGCTACGACGAGGGGCTCTACTTCAAGTCGGGCCCCGAGATGGCCGAGCGCTTTCCGGGCCATCCCGAAGTGCTGGAGAATACGCTGGCGATCGCCGATCAGGTCGATGTCTCCTTCGAGAAGAAGTACTTCCTGCCCGAGTTTCCCATTCCCGGGGACCATGCGGACAGTGACGGCTATCTGCGGCATCTGAGCATCGAGGGGGCGAAGCAGCGCTACGGCGATCCGCTTCCCGACGAAGTGCGCGCGCGCCTTGACTATGAACTCGACGTCATCGCCGAAACGGGCTACGCGGGATATTTCCTCATTACCTGGGACTTCATGCGCTGGGCCCGCGAACACGGTGTTCCGGTCGGGCCCGGACGGGGCTCCGCCGCCGGTTCGCTGGTGGCCTACTCGCTCTGGATCACCAATATCGATCCCCTCGAGTTCGGACTCCTCTTCGAGCGCTTCCTGAATCCGGAGCGCAAGGAGATGCCGGACATCGACATCGACTTCTGCTTCGAGCGCAGGGGCGAGGTGATCGACTATGTGCGGCGCAAATACGGCCACGACGCCGTGGGACAGATCATCACCTTCGGCACCATGAAGTCGCGCGCGGTGGTGCGTGACGTGGGCCGGACTCTCGGCTTCAAGCCGAGCGAGACCGACCGCATCGCCAAGATGATCCCCAATCAGCCGGGCCAGGCGCTGACCATCGGGCAGGCGCTGGAGAAGATATCCGACGTCAGGGAGCTGTACCGGACGGAGGAGCGCTATCGGAAGCTCTTCGACTATTCGCGCACCCTGGAGGGACTGAGCCGGCACGCGTCGGTGCACGCCGCCGGGGTGGTGATCGCGCCCGGGCCGCTCTCCGACTATGTGCCCGTATGCGTCCAGTCGCGCGGGAGCGGGGTGCGCGGGAACGGCGCGGCCCAGGCGCCGGCGAAACAGGGACAATCACGCGACGGCCCCGCGGATGACGTGGACGTGGTCACGCAGTATGACATGAACTGCGTGGACGACGCCGGCATGCTCAAGATGGACTTTCTGGGGCTCCGCACTCTCACCATCATCCACGACGCGGTCGAACTGGTGAAGGCGAAGTACGGGGCGTTGCGCCACCCGGAAACGGGCGCGGTCTATCCGACCATGGACGACGTTCCCCTGGACGACGCGCGTGTCTATGAGATGCTTGCGCGCGGGGGCACCTCCGGTGTGTTCCAGTTCGAGTCCGCGCTGGCCACGGGAAAGCTGCGAGCCATGCGTTGCGACCGCTTCGAGGACCTGGTCGCCACCAACGCCCTGATCCGGCCCGGTCCCCTCGACTCCGGAATGACCGACGTCTATATCCGGCGCAAGCTGGGACAGGAGAAGGTCACCTATCCGCATCCGGAGCTGGAGGAGTTGCTCGAGCCCACCTACGGCATCATCGTCTATCAGGAGCAGGTGATGCGGATCGTGAATATCCTCGCGGGATATTCGCTGGGCGAGGCCGATGTCGTGCGCAAGGCGGTGGGCAAGAAGATCCCGGAGCTGATTCGCGCAGAGCTGGCGACCTTCCGGGAGCGCGCCACCGGCAAGGGGGTGGACCCGCAGGTCGCCGGGGAGCTCGCCGACCAGATCGAGACCTTCGGGCGCTACGGCTTCAACCGCGCGCACAGCGCCGGATACTCGCTCCTTTCCTATCACACCGCGTGGCTCAAGTGCCACTATCCCGCCGAGTTCATGGCGGCGCTGCTTTCGTCGGTGCTTTCGAATACCGACCAGGTCGTAAAGTACATTCTCGAGAGCCGCGAGCTGCACCGCTCCATTCCGGGGCTCGAGGAGCCCCTCGAGCTTCAGCCGCCGGACGTCAACGAATCGGGGTGGAAGTTCACGGTTACGGGGGGCGCCCAGATTCGATTCGGGCTCGGTGCGGTGCGCGGGGTCGGGGCGGCCGCGGTCGAGTCGGTGCTCGCGGCGCGGGCGGAGGGCGGGCGTTTCGAGACGCTGTTCGATTTCCTGGATCGCATCGACACGCGCGCGCTCAACAAGCGGGCCTGCGAGGCGCTGATTGCGGCGGGGGCGCTCGACGCCTTCGGACACCGGGCCCAGTTGGTGGCCGGACTGGACATCGCCTACGCGGACGTGAACGCGCGCCAGGCGGATCGGGAGGCCGGCCAGGAGTCGCTCTTCGGGGGGCTGGAAGAGGTCGACGATCCGGCGCCGGAGCTTCCCGCGGTCCGCGAGTGGCCGGAACGCAAGCGGCTGGCCCAGGAGAAGGAGGCGCTGGGCTTTTTCATCTCCGGCCATCCGCTGGACCGCTTCAGCGATGCCGTGCACGTCTTCCGGGGGGTGAACACCTCGACGCTGGGCCGGCACGCGAACGCCTCCGTGGAGATACCCTGCGTCGTGACCCAGGTGCAGCGGCAGATCTCGCGCAGGGACAGCTCGGAGTGGGGGCGGATCACCATCGAGGACTTCCACGGCACCGCGCAGGTGCTCGCCTTCCGCGACGCCTGGGCGGCCGGCAGGGAGACCCTGCAGCAGGATGCGGTGGTGCTCATCCGGGGCAAGGTGTCGGGCAGGGAGCGCGACGAGGACGACCCGCCGATCTTTCTCGACGAGGTGGAGGTTCTGAACGACGTCCTCACGTCCGGGCGGCTGGCGCTGTGCATTGCGCTGGATGGGAAAGCCGAAGTCCCGGAAGACGCCTTCGCCAGGGCGAAGAAGATGCTCGGGGAACATCCGGGAGACGCCCCGGTGGAAGTGCTATGGCGGCCGGGCAATGGGGAGCGCGACCGGCGGTTGCGCTCCAGGACGCTGAGGGTGGATCCGGGGCCCGCGACTTTGCGGGAACTGCGGGAGGTGCTGGGGCAGACGCGGGTGGAGCTGGTGCGGGCGTAGGAGTGGTGGAACGCGGGTGGAGTTGGTGCGGGCCTAGGTTGCTGACATTATATGATGTCTACTGGTGAAATACTGGTGATAAGGCGCTTCGACGGTAGGCGCCGGTTCGTGGGACGGTTGGCGCTGCTTCTGGTGCTGCTTGGGGCGACGGGATGTTTCCGCGTGAACACCCCGCGCGCGGCGCGGGCCGCTCTCCCCCCCGACGCGCGGCCGCGGCAGGAGTACAAGTCGTGCCTGGGGAATCCTGCGTTCTACGACGAACTCGGCGTTCGCTACCGCGTGCTGGAGACCAGCAGGGATTACGTGCAACGCGGGATCGCTTCCTGGTACGGCGATCCCTTCCACGGCCGGACCACCTCGGCGGGCGAGACCTACGACATGTACGCCATGACGGCGGCGCACAATACGCTCCCGCTCCCCACCTACGTGCGCGTCACCGACCTCGACACGGGCAACCGGGTGGTGGTGCGGGTGAACGACCGGGGGCCGTTCGTGGAGGGCCGGGTCATCGACCTCTCCTATAGCGCGGCGGTGAGGCTCGGCATCGCCGAGAGGGGAACCGCGCGGGTGGAAGTGCGGGCGCTCGATCCGCCCGCAATGGATCCGCCGCGAGGTCGGTGCGGCGCGATGCGGCTTTGAGCCAAGCCCACGAGCCTTCTACATCGTGTCCCACACCCCTCTGTGGAGTGTTGCCAAATCGGAAAGGCAACAATTTGTTGCAAATCGGGGAAAGCAACCATTTGTTGCATCTGCGGAAATGCAACACGCTGCGGAGGGACCCCGGCAACATGAGCACTCCGTGGATGAGTGCGCGCGCGCGCCCGGAGAGTGGAGACGCGTCGCGCCTGCTGGTTCCGCCAAGCCCTAATCGCGGTCCCAGGTGGTGAAAGGACGCTCCACCAAGTTGGTGTTCAGGTAGCGCAGATCGTCAGTGACCTCCTCACCCAGCCATTGCGGATGGGCGAATGTCTGGTCCTCATGGGACAACTCGATCTCGGCGACTACCAGGCCGGCGTTTTCGGCGTGGAACTCGTCGACTTCCCAGATGTGTCCGTCGGGCCCGGGGATGTCGTAGCGGGTCTTCTCGATGAACGGGCGCCGGCATAGTTCGCTGAGCATCTGAATCGCGTCCGCGAGCGGAATCGAGTATTCGAACTCGGAGGCGCGCGGGCCGATCTTGTTGCCCTTCACGTTCAGCGTGGCCCGTTCGCCGGCCGTGCGCACGCGCACCGAGCGGGTGCTGGAGGTGGACAGGTAGCCCTGCCGGATGCGGACCCCGGTCGCGCCGGACCTCGATAGAGCGGCCCTCCATGCATCGGACCGCACCAGAAACTTGCGTTCGATCTCGTGCGCCATCGCGGTCTTTGCCTGCTCCCCGGGTTGCGTGGCGGATTCCTGACAATCCAAACTGCGGCTCGACAGCCGGTCGCCAACAGGGGCGCTCACAGGGTCATCCGGGACCGCCGCGGCGAACAGAGGAGCATGTGAAATGGATGGATCGTTGCAGGAGCAGGGGTTGCGGAAGGCGTACCGCGGGCCGAAGAAGTACCGGGGGCCGACGGAGCGCGGGATGGGCGAGCGACGCGAGGTGCGCGGGCAG
>VYDD01000168.1 GCA_009843625.1 Gammaproteobacteria bacterium
GACCCTGGTTCGGCGTGGACCCCGGCGTACGGGCTCGAGTTCGAGGCGGGGTCAGGGCGCGACGGGGGCCACCTCCTGCTGGGGGCGGTCCGGGGGCGGAACTGGAAGGTGTCCCAGAACACCCCGTTCACGGCGTTTCAGGCGATGGGCCTCTGGTATGCGCGGCTGCCGGAGACCGCCCGCTTCGAGGCCATCGAGCCTCTGCTGCGCCTGAGTTGGGCCAGGACGGAGGATGGCGACGGCGAGGACTTTTCCGGCTTCACGATCACCCCCGGCTTCATGCTGTACGCCTTCGGGAAGAACGGAATCTCCACCAACCTGGATATCTACCGGTCCTCGCTTGACCGCACCGAATGGTCCCTCAAGGTCCAGGCGTTCACGTACTTCTAGCCTGAAACCGAAACCTGCGGGCTCGGTGGCCGGGTCGGGCTCCGGCCCCCTTTCAGCCGCCTTCAGAAGCTGTCGATCGCCTGCTCGACGGTATCACGGACCGTCATGATGCGCGTGAAACCGCTGACCTCCAGCACCTCCCGGACGTGGTCCTGCACCTGGCACAGCGCCACTCCTCCACCCTGCGCACGAGTCTTCTTGACCGCGAGGAGGAGAATGCGCAGGCCGGCGCTGCTGATGTACGACAGCTCGCCGCAATCCACGACCAGGCGGCTGGAACCGCCCTCCATGGCCTTGCTCAACTCCTGTTCGAAGGAGGTCGCGTTTACCGAATCAACGCGGCCGCTTACGGCCGCGATCACGGCGTCTCCGGACTGACTGGCTGTGACTTTCACGG
This sequence comes from Gammaproteobacteria bacterium, assembly GCA_009843625.1. Classification (GTDB taxonomy): domain Bacteria; phylum Gemmatimonadota; class Gemmatimonadetes; order Longimicrobiales; family Gaopeijiaceae; genus BD2-11. The sequence continues at coordinate 788 of VYDD01000168.1, forward strand.
ATTTGGATCCCCTGTCGCGCCCTGCAGCGGCTGTGTGAGGGTCAGGCAATTTCGCTTTTTATCGCGTCGATAGGATATGTCGTGCACGAGGTTCTTGGCAAGGTGGATGCCGAGCCCTCCGATGGGTCGCTCGTCCACCGGCAGCGTGAAATCCGGGAGCGGCGCGTCGGCCAGTGGATTGAAGGATCGTCCGTTGTCTTCGATGCGGACTTCCAGCAGCTCGTCTCCCAGCCCGAAGTCCACGCGAATCCTCGGTTCCTCCGGCACTTTTTCGAACCCGTATGAGATGACGTTGGTGAGGATTTCGTCGAGTGCCAGACAGAACCTCTGCACCACGAGGTCGCTTACGCCGTTCGCTGTGGCGAAGCGCTCGAACACCTCCACGACCCTTCGAGGCTCGTGCTCGTCCATCCCCACATCAAACCCAAGCGGGCCATCCATGCGTCGATCCGCCGTTGTGCCCCAACGACTGCGCCATGCTCCCTTTGTTCCGCACCAGGTTTCCCCGCCGAACTGTTCCGGGCGCCGATGGCTTCCGGATTTGCCGGCCTAACAACCTATCACGGCAGGCTCGAATGCGCATCCCTCGATACCCCGGCGTCGCCACCACGCGCCGGCAACGCCAAACCGGAAGCTGATCTCCAACATTTCCGAGCTCTGACAAGTGCGGATCGTTGTTGCCAACAGGCGCGCAAAGAGTAGTTTTGGGCGACGCCAACGCCCGATCAGGCTCCCGCGCCGGCCGGCCGCCGGCCCAGCGGAATTGCATCGGGATCGCTTCTCTTGCGGGAGGACGTATGAAGAAGATTCTTGTGGTGGACGACGAACCGGATCTCGAGCTTCTCCTCAGGCAGAAGTTCCGCCGCAAGATGCGCCGGCGGGAGATCGAACTCGTCTTCGCCAGCAATGGTGTCGAAGCGCTCGACAAGCTGAACGAGCAGGACGACATCGACATGGTCCTGTCGGACATCAACATGCCCGAGATGGACGGGCTGACGCTCCTCAGCCAGATCAACTCGCTGGACCTGGACCTGCGCGCGGTGATCGTCACGGCGTACGGCGACATGGAGAACATCCGCACCGCCATGAATCGCGGCGCGTTCGACTTCCTCACCAAGCCGATCAACTTCGACGATCTGGAAACCACGATCGACAAGACGATCCGTCATCTGGAGGTGATGCGCGAAGCGCTTCGGTCCCGCGACGAACTCGTTGCCCTGCGCCAGGAGCTGGGGGTGGCGGCTCAGATGCAGGACTCGATCCTTCCCAAGGTCTTCCCGCAGCATCCCCGTTACGGCCTGTTCGCCTGGATGACCCCGGCCAAGGAGGTGGGCGGTGACTTCTACGACTTCTTCCCGGTGGAGGATGAGGGGTTTGCCGTGGTGGTCGCGGACGTCTCCGGCAAGGGAGTTCCCGCCGCGCTGTTCATGATGGTCAGCCGGACCCTCGTCAAGGGATCCGCCCTTGGCGAACGGGAACCCGTAAAATGCATAACCGAGGTCAACCAGCTACTCTACGAACAGAACAAGGAGTCGATGTTCGTAACCATGTTCTACGCGGTACTCGATCCGGCATCGGGGCTTCTTCAATACGTAAACGGAGGCCACAACCTCCCCTGTCTGGTCAAGCCCTCGGGCGAGGTGACATGGTTGCCGGGGGACAGCGGCATCGTTCTCGGCGTGATCGACGAATTCCCCTATCAGCAACACTCGATGCAGCTGGAGGAGGGCGACATCGTCTTCTTCTACACGGACGGCGTGACGGAAGCGATGGACGAGGCCGGAAACCAGTTCGGGGACGATACCCTGCTGGATGTCCTGCGAAGGGCGGCCGGTGCGGACCCCGAGGACATGACGCGCCAAGTGGTCGATGCCGTCCATGAGCACGCGGGCGGCGCACCCCAGTCCGACGACCTGACCTGTCTGGCGCTCCGATACGGGGGCAACTGATGAGACGCGGGACGGAGTGCCGGGGCGCAAGGCCCGCGACCCATGCCCTGACGCCTCGCCATGCTGTCACCGCAGTCTTTCTGGGAGTCCTGGTCGGCGCTCTCGCGGGCTCGCCGCTGGCGGCCCAGTCGGAAGCGGAGGGCGTCTTCGCGGATTCGATCGTGTTCGGGCAGTCGGCCGCCTTCACCGGCCCCACGAGCGAGCTTGGATCCAACATGAGGCTCGGGATTCTCGCGGCGTTCGAGGAGGCCAACCGGCGTGGGGGCGTCCAGGGACGGATGCTTCGGCTTCGTTCGCGGGACGACGGATACGAACCCGAAGCGGCTTCCGACAACACGCACGCGCTTATCGCCGAGGGAGTGTTCGGACTGGTGGGCGCGGTGGGAACTCCCACCTCCACCGCGGCGGAACCGGTCGCGAGCGCCGCGGGCGTCCCCTACATCGGGCCGTTCACGGGCGCGGAATTCCTGCGTGAGAACCGCGACTTCGTGGTCAACCTGCGCGCATCCTATTTCCAGGAAACCGAAGAGATGGTCGAGCGCCTGACCACGGACCTCGGGTTTACGCGCTTCGCGGTCCTGTATCAGGACGACAACTACGGCAACGCCGGACTGACCGGCATGCGCCGCGCTCTGGGCAGGCGCGACATGTTCCTGGTGGCCGAGGGAGCATACGTCCGCAACACCACGGCGGTGAAGCGGGCACTTCTCGACATCCGCGAAGGCAGCCCCCAGGCCGTGATCATCATCGGCGCTTACCAACCCGCAGCCACGTTCATCAGGTGGGCGCGCCGCATCGGCGTGAACGCCATCTTCGTGAACATCTCGTTCGTGGGCAGCAACGCCCTGCTCAACGAACTGGGGACAGCGGGCGAGGGTGTCGTGGTCACGCAGGTCGTCCCCTTTCCCCAGGACACCTCCGTTCCCGTGGTGGCCCGCTACCACGAGGCGCTGGCAGCGGTCGACCCGGATGCGAGCCCCGGCTTCGTCTCGCTCGAGGGCTATCTGGCCGGACTCCTGATCGCCGAAGGGCTGGACCGGACGGGCCCGGAGCCGACCCGCGAGAGCTTCCTCGGGACGCTGCGGCAAGCAGCCCATCGATCTGGGCGGGTTCGAGGTGGAGTATGGCGAGCGGGACAACCAGGGCTCGGACCGCGTGTTTCTGACCCGGATCCAGGCTGGCCGTTTCCGGGCCATGGAGCGGCTCTCGCGATGACTCCTCCGGTTCAGGAGGGTCTGGACTCCAGAATCCATTCCACCTTCGAGTGGGTTCTGGCAAAACTGCCGTCCGGATGGGGGACCAGGGTCCGCAAAGCCACGGGCAACCGTTTCGGGATCGCGAGTCAGATCTGGGTGGGGCTGGGTGGGGGCGTGACCCTGACTCTGGTGGCGAGTGTGCTGGCGCTGGGTCTCATGACGATCGTCAACGCGAGCCAGCGGGATGTCACCGGCACCTATATGCCGGGGATGATCGCCGCCTTCGACGTAGCGCAAAGCAGCTCGGAACTGGTGCGTGCTTCGCCCAGGCTGATCGCGGCCGATACGCCGGAAGACCTGGCTCTGGTCGAGACCGACGTGATGCGGGAGGAGGAGTTCCTGCGAACCCGCCTTGGGGAAATGACCGGGACCGGCATGCAGGGCGCGCTGCAGGATTCGGTGGTGGTGCTTGCATCCAACCTGGTGGAAAGCATCGACCTCATCCGGGAATCGGTGGCCAGGCGCCTGACCTATCGCGCCCGGGTCGGCGACCTTGAGCGCGAAGTGCTGGAGCTCACGCTGGGAGCCGAACTCCTCCTGGTCGCCGCAATCGACGATCAGGACTTCTTCATGGCAACGGGATTGCGGGAGCTCACGGACCAGCCGGCGCCGACTTCCGCCAGGAACGCGCCCGAGCAACTGGACCAATACAGAGGGCTGCTCAATTACCAAACGAATCAGAACGCGGTTTCGTTGCTCATCCAGCGAGCCCTTACCCAGGACGACCCGGGTCTCCTGCAGACCAACCGGGAGCGGGTAACGGCCGCCATGGGCAACCTCCAGAGTGACCTGGATGACCTGCTGCCCGCGACGGCGGCCCTGCTGCGGCCTTCCTTCGAGCGTCTCGGGGATCTCTACTCGGCCGCGAACGGGATATACACCATTCGCACCCTCGAGCTGGCCGAGCTGGCCGAGTCCGAGGAGTACCTAGCCCTCAACGAAGCGACCACCAACGACCTGAACGCGCTCGTTCAACCACTGGTGGAGAACGCGGAGATCTCGACCCGGGAGGCGGCGGACCGGTCGGCCACTCTCCTGCAGATCGGCTGGTGGACGATCCTTGCGGTCAACGTCCTGGCTGTGCTGGCGGCCGTCTTCGGAGGCTGGAAGTTCTTCGGTGAGCGCCTGCTGGTCCGGCTGCGCCACCTCTCCGACGTGATGCGCCGCATGTCGCGGGGCGAACTGGAAGCGAAGCTGGAGATTGCCGGCAACGACGAGGTCACCGACATGGCGGGCGCCCTCGAGGTGTTCCGGCAGCACGCGATCGAAGTTCAGCGTCTGAACCTGGTGGAGGCGCTCGCCACCGAGGTCCAGGACAAGAACGCAGAGCTTGAGAGCACGCTCGACGAGCTGCGGCGCACCCAGGAACAGGTCATCACCCAGGAGAAGCTGGCGTCGCTCGGCGCCCTGACGGCGGGCGTGGCGCACGAGATCCGCAACCCGCTCAACTTCGTGAACAACTTCGCCGCGCTCTCGGTCGAGTTGATCGACGAGTTGCGGGAGGAACTCGGGATGGAGGGAGAGAGCGGCAACGGCGACGGCGCGGGACCGCTCGCCGCCGCCGGCGACGAAGAGTTGACCGAAATCGTGGACGAAATCCTGGGCGACCTCCAGCTCAACATCTCCAAGGTCAAGGAGCACGGCGACCGGGCGAACCGCATCGTCGACGGCATGCTGGCCCACTCCCGCGACGAAGCCGGCCAGATCGAGTCCATCGACATCAACCTGCTGGTTGACGAATACACCAAGCTCGCCTACCACGGCATGCGCGGCACCGATGCCACCTTCAACGTCACCATCACCCGCGAACTCGACCCCGAGGCAGGCCGGGTCGACGGCATCGCCCGCGACCTCAGCCGGGTCATCCTGAACATCGTCACCAACGCCTGTCAGGCCACCCAGATGCGCGGCAAGGCGGAAGGCCGCGGGTACTCGCCCACCCTGCTCGTGTCCACCGAGGGACGGGGCGACACCGTGTGCATCAAGGTGCGGGACAACGGCACTGGCATGCCCGAGAGCGTCGTGCGCAAGATCTTCGACCCCTTCTTCACCACCAAGTCCGGCACCCAGGGCACCGGCCTGGGGCTGTCGATCTCGCACGAGATCGTCCGCGAACACGAAGGGCAGCTCGCCGTGGACACCGAGGAAGGCGAGTTCACGGAGTTCACCATCATCCTCCCGCGGGTGAAGGGGAAATAGACACCGGTCTGCGGACTCCCGGCGTCCGGCCGCCCGTGGACTATCAGCCGCGCGGATCGATGCCTCCCAACACCCCTGACCGATCGGCGGGGCTACGGTACTGGATGGCCTCCGCGACGTGTGAAGCACCTACGCGCTCGCTCTCGCACAGGTCGGCGATGGTGCGAGCCACGCGCAGAATCCGGTGATGGCCGCGTGCCGAGAGGCCCAGAGCGCGCACGGCCCCGCGCAGCAGCCGGCGACCTTCCGACCCCGGCAAGCACCAGCGGCGCATCTCCCTGGATCCGAGGCGGCCGTTGAAGAGAGCGGTCCCGTTCCGGCTTCCGCGCTGCTGTTGCCGGCGCAGGGCGCCCGCGACCTGCGCACGTGACTCCAGGCTCGTCATCCCGGTGGTGCGCCCATGGAGTTCCTCGATCGGCACGGCCGGGATGTGCACATGGAGGTCGACGCGATCCAGCAACGGCCCGGACACCCGGTTGCGATAGCGGCGGATGGTGGCCTCGGTGCAGGAGCAGCGTCCCGATCCATCACCGTTGAAGCCGCACGGACAGGGATTCATCGCGGCGACCAGGGTGAAGCGGCAGGGATAGGTCACCGCCTGACTGGCACGCGAGATCGTAACTACTTCGTCCTCCAGTGGTTGCCGCAGGGCTTCGAGCACGTTCCGGCGGAACTCCGGAAGCTCGTCGAGAAAGAGGACCCCCTGATGCGCGAGGCTGACTTCGCCGGGTCGCGGCACGCGGCCACCGCCGACCAGTCCGGCGTCGCTGATGGTGTGGTGGGGGGCACGGAACGGGCGGCGCGTCACAAGCGCCTCTCCGGGGGGCAGGCGTCCGGCCACGGAATGCACCTTCGTCGCCTCCACCGCCTCCTGCAGCTCGAGTGGCGGGAGGATTCCCGGCAGGCGCCGCGCGAGCATGGTCTTCCCCGCTCCGGGCGGCCCGGTCAGCAGCAGATTGTGCCCTCCCGCGGCAGCCACCACAAGCGCGCGCTTGGCATGGGCCTGACCCCGGACGTCGGCCAGGTCCGGCGCGTCCTCGGCGCTACCGCCCAGAAGGGCGATGCCGTCCACTGTGGCCGGGCTGATCGGGCCGCTCCCGGTCAGATGCCGGATCACTTCCGGCAGGCACGACGCCCCGATCACCTCCACCG
>VYDD01000172.1 GCA_009843625.1 Gammaproteobacteria bacterium
GCAGGTGGCTCGTGATAGAAGTGCTGCGCGGATGCAGGTCCGGTTGGCAGGGCGTGGGCGACCGCCAGGGACAGCGCAGCCATTGTGAGGCGGGTCGAGGTCTTGCGTCGAGTGGTCATGTCCAAAGTCTCCGGGTTGGGGGGCAGGCTCTCGGGGGACGCCTGAGTTCCCCTCATGAACCATTCCGAACCCGGACTCCCGGGCGAGTCCATGGCTGACCGGGACGTCTTTACCGCGAGCTCGACCTCGGGGATCGGGACGGGCCCGGACAGCGTCCGGAGCCCATCACCCGACCAGCGCGCACAGTCTCTCGCCTTCAGCGACCCGATGGGGTATTCTGGAGCGGTCCGGGTCCGGGACGGAGCGAAGGTTCATCCGGAGCCCGCGACGACGATAAGCCCTTGAAACCAGGACATATCCGGTAACCGGAGCGAAACCGACGGGAGCGAAACGAATGAACGGAAGACTCGAGGCGATCTGGCTGAAGCGGCAGCGTGGGGGCGAGATGAGCGCCGTCTCCGAGGCCACCGCGGAGGCGGGAGGCGGACTGGCCGGCGACGCGAACTACGGGCGCACCCGGCGTCAGGTCACGTTGATCGAGAAGGAAGTCTTCGACACGCTAAACGACGAACTCGGCACCCCGGTCGACCCGGCTCTCAGGCGCGCGAACCTGATGGTGAGCGGCGTGAACCTGGCAGACACCCGTGACCGCCGAATCCGCATCGGCGAGTGCGTGCTTCAGGTGCGCGGAGAGACCCGGCCCTGCACGATCATGGAGGAACAGCTCACCGGTTTGCGGGACGCCCTCGATCCCAACTGGCGTGGCGGAGTCTTCTGCACGGTGTTGAGCGACGCCCGCATCCAGGTGGGGGACGCGGTGAGCTGGGAGGATTAGCTGTGGGGCCTACCTCCGATTTCCTCCCGGAGGAGGCGGTGGCGGCACCACCGTCTCCGTCGTCTGCGGAATCCCTTTTTCCTTCCACGGGTCGTGGACCCCGAGTCCCTCGCAGAAGTCGCCCGTGTCGAGGAAATGGGTGTGCTCGCACTCCCGGCTGGAGCCGAGGCTGACCAGCAGCTCCTCGGTTTCCGGATAGGCGACGCGCACGAAGAAGCCCGAACGGCCCCCGCGCGCCATGTCTGCCGCCGACTGACCCAGCCGGGTAATGGCCGTGACGTCCGCCCCCTGCTCGACCAGGTACATGATGAGCTCGTTGTCGCCCCGGGCCGCGGCGTAGTGGATGGGCCGGTACAGCCACGAGTCCGCCAGGTTCACGTCCGCCCCGTGCTCGTCCACCAGGTACTTGACGGCATTGAGGAAGTTGTCGGGGACGCTGCGCACGCTGAACGCACCGAGCCCCTGCCAGCCGCCACCGGCGGCCGCGTGAATGGGATAGGCGTTGAACTCACCTTCGGGGATCCAGGGCAGACCTGAGTCTTCCTGCTGGCGCCCGTCCTGCTGGCGGCGTTCCCGCATGCCAACCGCTGGCCAACGGGTTGGGATGTGGGGATCGGCACCGTGGGCGGCCAGCATCTTCATCGCCTCGATGTCCTGCGCGAAGGCGGCCCGGTAGAACGGCGTGGCGCCCTCCAGGTTGATGCCCATCTTGGTGAGGCCGAACTCCCAGTACCACAAGTGCGTGTTGAGCTGGACGTTCGGGTCCGCGCCGGCGTCCAGAAGCGCCTGCAGCAGCTCGAGGTACTCGGTCTGCTCGTTGTCGTGTGCGCGGGGCTGCGGATAGTTGGACTTGGGCGCCCAGTGGGTCTGCAGAACCGCGAACAGCGGGGAGATGCCGTCGGTGTCGGCGGCGCGGTCCGGGTCGGCGCCGCGCTCGACCAGCTCCATGGCCAGATCGAACTGGCCGTTGAGGATGGTCATCAGAAGCGGGCTGGTGCCATCGCCGCTGACCTGGTCGATATCGGCCCCGCCGTCCAGCAGGGCTAGCCCCGCTTCGACGTGCCCCTCGCGCGCGGCGTGCAGCAGCGCGGTCATGCCACCGGTCATGCCGACCAGCGTCTCCCGGTAGGGCGGGCGCGCGAGCGGTGGGCCGCCCGGGTAGTCCGCCCGGTACTGGATGAGGTCGTCGGAGTCGAAGTCCCGCTGTGATTGGTCGGTGCGCAGGAACTCCCGCTGGGCGGCGATCGCTTCTTGCACCTGCGCGGGGGTCAATTCGGGTTCCGTGCCGGGTTCGGCCTGGAAGCGGAGCCCCTCGATGCGGTCGCGCAGGAGCCGGCTGGCCTCGCGGTCGATGGCCACGTTCCGCAGCACGTCCACGACCCGGGTGGCCAGGTTCGGATCCGCCCCGTGCTTGAGGAGCACCTGAATGGTCGGCGTCCGGTTGTAGGCGGCCGCGAACATCAGCGGGGTTTGGCCGACGGAGCCCTCGCGCGCGTTCACGACGGCGCCGTGCTCCAGCAGCGCGGCGGCGGCTTCTTCGCCGTCCATTACCCGCGCGGCCAGATGGAGCGGGGTGGTCTCGCTGTTGGTGGTCGCCAGTGTCGCATCCGCGCCCTGCTCAAGCAGCGCGCGCACCACCGCGCCGTGCCCGGCCTGACTGGCCAGGTGGAGCGGCGTGTACGCCCCGATGCGCGTGGTAGCGCCGACCTCGGCGCCGGCTTCCAGCAGCACCGACACCACATCGGCGTGCCCCTCGAGCGCCGCCATGTGAAGGGCGGTCATGCCGTCGCCCTGCGCCAGGTTCGGGTCCAGGCCTCCGGCGAGCAGCGCCTGCACCGCATCCGCGTCACCCTGCTTCGCGGCCCCGATCAGTCCGGCATCCTGGGCCTCAACGGAGCCGGCGAGCGAAACCAGCAACAGGGTCGCGCCCAACAGGCCCATGCGGCGTCGCGCCGCCTTGTCCCGGGCCCTCACGAACCCGCCTCCCGGAGCGCGTCGGCGATGCCGCCTCTCGGGAACGTCAGCGGGAACGCGCTCACGCTGTCGCCGAACGCCCGCATGTCGTCGTGTCCGATGCCCTGCATCAGGCTCACGAACGCGTCGGCCATCGGGGTGCCCTTGGGCGCGCGCAGGTGCAGGTTGCCTTCCAGGGCGCCGTTGGCGTGCCCCATCAGGATGAGCGGGCAGCGGCGGTGGTTGTGCAGGTTGGGGTCGCCCATCGACGAACCCCAGACGATCGCGGTCTTGTCCAGCAGCGAAGCATCGCCCTCCATCGTGTTCTTCATCTTCTCCAGGAAGTAGCCCATCAGGCTCAGCCTGTGTGTGTTGATGAGGTTGAAGTCCATGATGTCGGCGGGGACGTTGCCGTGGTGCGAAGCCCCGTGGAAGGATTTGTTGGTGCCGCTGACCGGAAAGGTCCGGTTGGACTGGTCGAAGCCGATCTTGAAGGTGATGACCCGGGTCATGTCCGTCTGCAGCGCGAGCAGCTGGAGGTCGAACATGATCTCCATGTGCTCTTCCCAGGAATCCGGGACGCCGGACGGAGCCTCGGGCATGGCCCGCTCCTCGCCGCTGCTGTTGCGCTCCTCGACCAGTTCGATGCGGCGCTCCAACTCGCGGATGTGGGTCAGGTACTCGTCCATCGCGCGTCGGTCGACCGCCCCCAGGTCGCTCTTGAGGCGCGCCACCTCGGCGGCGATCCAGTCGATGACGCTGCGGTCGGTGCGGCGGCGGGCGGCGCGGTCGGCGGCGGAGTCACCCGCGCCGAAGAGCTGCTCGAAGACCGCGCGCGGCTCGCGAATGGCCGGAAGCGGCTGGGTCGGAGAGGCCCACGCCACGGAAGTCGTGTAGGCGCAGTGGTAGTTGTACGCGCATCCGCCCCCGCGGTCGATCGACTCGGTGGTGAGTTCGAGCGAGGGCAGGGCCGTATCCTGACCGAAGCGGCGCGCGTGCAACTGGTCCAGCGAGGTGCCGAGATAGACGTCCGATCCCTGGGTCTGCTTGGGATGGGCCTGGGTCAGGAACACGGCCGTCGTGCGGTCGTGGTCCCCGCCGATCTCCTCGGCGCGGTACGCCTCTGCCATGCGCGAGTCGGTGTTGCTGATCACCGTCAGGTACTCGCGGTAGGGCTCGAGCGGCTTGAGCTGGCTGGTCGCCACGAACTCGAAGTCGCGGCCGACCTTCTCGGGGGCGAACAGGAATTGCTGGTCGCCCCAGTCACTCCCGCCCGCGCACCCCATCGACTCCTCGATGCCCACGAAGCGGGTGAAGTCGGTGGCGGCGCGGTCGCGCCACAACCTGCCCGCGGGGACCATCGCGTCCAGCAGGGGGAGGGCGACCGTCGTGCCCATCCCGCGAAGGAAGGTACGGCGAGAAAGGTGCTTTCCCGTGATGAAGTTCATGGTCGCTTACACTCCCTGGTTGGCTTCGGTGTCTGCGGTCGCCTCTGTTCGTCTCATCCGGAACGGATCGCTCTTCACGACCCCCAGAACGAAGGCGGACATTCTGTATCCCTCGGCCTCCGCGTGGTTCGCGATGGCTCGAATGGTCGGCTGATCGAAGTACTCCACGGGGCGGCCGATCGCGTACGCCATCAGATGCGCCGTGAAGTTGCGCACGAGCGGGACCGGACGCTTGAGGATGACCTGGGTCAGTTCCGCCGGCGTGGTGATAGGCGTTCCGTCGTAGAAGTCGCCGCGCGTGTCCAGCGCCACCATGTTCTCGCGGATGCGCCAGCGGCCGGTCACGTCGTAGTTGTCGAGCGCGAGACCGATGGGATCCATGAAGCGGTGGCAGGCGTTGCAGGTCGGGTTGGCGCGATGCCGCTCCATCCGCTCGCGGGTGGTAAGGCGGCGGCCGTCCGCTGTTCCCTCGGTCTGGTCGAAGGCGGGAACGTTGGGCGGAGGATGCGGCGGAGGCGTACCCATCAGAACCTCCATGACCCACTTCCCGCGCAGAACCGGAGAGGTGCGGGCCGACATCGAGGTCAGCAGAAGCACGCTTCCGTGGCCGAGGATGCCGCGGCGCTTGTCGTCGGGATAGGTGACCAGGCGGAAGTCGCTTCCGGTGACGCCTTCGATCCCGTAGTGCCGGGCCACGCGTTCGTTGAGAAACGTGTAGTCGGCGCTGAAGAATTCCAGGAAGTTGCGGTCTTCCTGCACGAGATGGTTGAAGAAGAGCTCGGTCTCCCGCACCAGATCATCGCTCAGCTGACCCGTGAAATCCGGGTACAGATAGGGCTCCGGGTTGTTCTTGGCGGCGTCCTGCAGGCGCAGCCACTGATGCGCGAAGCGCGTTCCCAGCGCCTCGGAGCGGGGATCGGCGAGCATGCGCCGCACCTGCGCTTCGAGCACGGCGTCGTCGGAGAGCCGTCCGCCCGCCGCGACATCAAGCAGCTCCTGGTCCGGCGCCGAAGCCCAGATCAGGAAGGAGAGCCGGGAGGCCAGGTCCAGGTCGCCCAGGTAGTAGTTCTCGCCCTCGCCGGCACCGGATGGCTCGCGTTCCAGTCGGAACACGAACGAGGGGCTCGCGAGCAGTGCCTGAAGCGCGGTGCGCACGCCGATCTCGAACCCGCCGTCGTCGGATCCCTGGTCGTAGAACGCCATCAGCCCAACCATGTCCTCGTTGGTGACGGGGCGCCGATAGGCCTGTTCCGCAAGTCTCGCGACGATGGACTCCGCGCACGGACGCTCATCCGCCGCGGACGACGGACGGCACGAAAAGACCCTGTCCCGGGTCGGCGTGTCGGACACGCCGGTCACGGTGGTTGGCCCTGTGATCATCAGGTTGGAGAGGTGCGGGAGCGCGGTGATGCCGTAGTTGGCCCACTGCTGGGCGTCCTCGCCGCCCACGAACGACCAGTCGAACGGGCTGAAGCGGTCGTCGTAGGGACCGTCCATGCGCCGCACGAAGGCTGCCGCCACCTGGCGCTGGCCCGCGCGCACGAAAACGGGATCGGTGCGGAGCGGCACGCCGCGCTCTCCGTTGTGCGGGATCGGTATGACCGCCACGCCCTGCCCGTCGATCGAGATGTCGAGGTCCTCGAAGCCGGTGCCCTGTCCGAACAGCGTCTCAACCGTCAGGACGTATTCGCCGTCGGCGGGGAAGTCGTGGGTGACCACCATCCCGCCGCGGGTGCCGAACGGGGTTCCCTCGATGTGATCCCACGCGTGCTGCGAGACCTCGATCGGGTTGGTGTACTTCGACGAGGAGGAGACCGCGTCGGGGTTGCCCACGGCGAGGCGGCTGACTTCGGTGGCGCCGCGCATGTACGAAGCCAGCAGGGTCGTCGAAAGCCCCTGGGCCGCGGACAGGTTGTCGAAGCTGCCGAGCAGCACGTCCGCGGGGAGCCAGCGGCCGGCGTCGATCTCGAGATCAAGCATGTCGCGGATGACGCGCTCGTACTCGGCGCGGCTCAGACGCTGGAAGCGTCGGGATCCGGGATTGGGGCGGAAGGCCGCGGCTTCGTCGACCAGTTCCTCCAGGGTTTCAACCAGCACTTGGAGGGTGTCGCCCGACGGGCGCGGCATCCCGGGCGGCGGCATCATGCCCGCGCGCAGCTTGCGGATCATGCGTTCCGCGGTCTCCGCCTGCTCCGGCGCACGCTCCACCTCGAACCCCTGAAACGAGACGTTGCCCGTGAGCAGCGCGTCGTTGTGGCAGACCTGGCAATACTGCGTCACCACGCGCGTGAGCACAGGAGACTCGATCGATGGCGCGTACGTTGCAGACGGGGCCCGCGCCGGATCGGGTGGGGACTCCGCGCGGGGAAGGGAATGGGGATCGCCGAGCAGTGCCAGGGCCACACCCAGAGACGTGCCGATGACGAGTGTTCTCATTGCCTCCGCCTGCACCAAAGGGGACCCGCCTCGTCGCGACGAGACACTCCGCACCAGCCTTCAGTATAGGATGGACAAGCGGTAGTCGCAAAGAGTTGTGGATCAGTTTGTTGGATCAGCTTGTGCCGCCGGCCTCTCCCCACAATCCGGGGCACAGCGCGCGCAGCCCATCGAGGTCGGCGGGGCCCACGAGCGGACTCGTGTGGCCGTCGCCCTCGGGTGCGGGTCCGCCCCACATCAGCGATCCGGCGTCCGGCACGTGTCCAAGGCCCAGGGCATGACCCAATTCGTGTGCCGTGACCCGTCGAAGATCGTCCAGATCGGCGAAGCGGTAGATGCGGATTTCGCGACCGACCGTGATCCCGCCCGCGCGGTCGCGGACAACTGCCTCGCGGTAGACCGCCGCCTCCGCGGTATCGGGAGGCAGGAGTTCCGCGAGTTCGCGGGCACGAACCTCGAAGTCGGCGGGCTCCAGGGACTCGCGCGAGCGCTCCAGCTCCGCCTCCAGCCGCCTGCGCTCGTCGGTGCGCGCCTGGCGCTGGTCATAGACCAGGCGGACGGGCATCCCGGCCTCCGGATCGTGCACGAAGAGCGGCCGGCCGA
>VYDD01000368.1 GCA_009843625.1 Gammaproteobacteria bacterium
CCCCGGATCACCCGCTTCTCCGCCGGGCTGGGGTTCGCCCTCGGCTGGGATCTCGTCCTTGTCGACGTGGTGCGCGGCCTCAACGGCGGCTCATGGGAGGCCGTTCTCGACCTCAACCGGCGCTTCCGCGACCTCTTCTAGGATTCCGAGGACGCATCCGCGCAAGCACCGGAGCGGCGTAGCGCCGGGCTCACAGCGTGCCTTGAGGGACTGCTAATCCTCGCTCCGCTGCGTGAGCAGCACCAGCTCGCGCGCGGTCACATCGGCCGTGGGAATGGTGATGCCGTCCCGCTCATAGGAGTCGTACTCGAGCCGGCCCTCCACATACACCCGGTCTCCCTTCCGCACGAAGTCCTCGACGAACTGGGCGGTTCTGTTCCACACGGTGATCCGGTGCCAGTCCGTCCGCTCTTCCACGTCGTTCGGCCCGCGGCGGATCCGCTGGTTGGTGGCGAGCGAAAAGTGCGCCACCTTCTTGCGTCCCTGGGTCTCGTGGACGTCCGGATCCCGCCCGACATTCCCGATCAGGATTACCTTGTTGACCGACCGGCTCATCGGCGTCTCTCCTTCTCTTGCGCGTGAAACTGGATTCCTCCCGGCGACTCTCACGTTCGCGGGGAAACCCGGGCGAAGGAATGACAGGATGAGCCGATCGAAGCCCCGGTCAGGCAGGATCAGCCCTTGCACTCGAACCAGCTTTCGCCGGCACCGGTATCCACCACCAGCGGCACCGCGAGCGCGGTCGCGTTTTCCATGTGCGACACGACCATGTCGCGCACCGTCTCCAGCTCGCCGGCGGGTGCCTCGAGCACCAGCTCGTCGTGCACCTGGAGGAGCATCATCGCCCCCGAGCCGGCTTCGTCCAGGGCTTGCTGAACCTCGATCATCGCCTTCTTGATGACATCCGCGGCAGTGCCCTGGATGGGCGTGTTGCGCGCGATCCGCTCCCCGTGCGCGCGGATGTTCCAGTTGCGCGAGGCCAGCTCGGGCACGTAGCGGCGCCGCCCCGCGAGCGTCTCGACGTAGCCCCGTTCCTTCGCCAGCGAGACCTGCTCGTCGAGGAATGTGCCCACGCCGCTGAAACGCTCGAAGTACTGGTCAATGAAGCGCTTCGCCTCGCCTTGCGGAATGCCCAGCTGGCGTCCCAGAGAGAAGGCTCCCTGTCCGTACAGGGTGGCGAAGTTGATCGTTTTCGCCTGGTCGCGCATTCGCGCGCTCACCTCGTCCACGGGCACATCGAAGATCACGGCGGCGGTCTGGCGGTGGATGTCGCTGGCTTCGCGGAACGCGGTCAGAAACGCTGGATCGCCCGAGAAGTGCGCCAGGATGCGCAACTCGATCTGGGAGTAGTCCGCGGTCAGCAGAACGTGTCCCGGGGCGGCCACGAAGCCCTTGCGGATCTCCCGTCCGATCCGGGTGCGGATGGGGATGTTCTGCAGGTTGGGATTGCTGGAAGAAAGCCGGCCGGTCGCCGCCACCGTCTGGTTGAAGTGCGTATGGATGCGCCCGGTGCGCGGATGGACGAGCCCCGGGAGGGCATCGATGTAGGTGCTGCGCAGCTTCTCCATGCGGCGATACTTCATCAGCAGCCGCGGGACCGGGTGGCCGAGCGCCTCGAGCTCCTCCAGCACCGAGGCGGCCGTCGACGGCCCCGTCTTGGTCTTGCGGATGACCGGGAGCCCCAGATCCTCGAAGAGCACGGTTCGCAACTGAGGCGTCGAATTGAGATTGAATTCGGATCCCGCTTCCCGGAAGATCTCCTCCTGCACCAGCCCCAGCTCATGCTCAAGCTGCCGGCTCATCTCGCTGAAGAAGAACGGATCGATGCGGACCCCGTTTCGCTCCACGCGCGCCAGCACCGGCACCAGGCGCATCTCCACATCCCGAAACAGGCCGTCGAGGGCGTGTCGCTGGAGTCTGGGTCGGAAATGCTCCCGCAGGCGTCCTGCGCAGTCGGCGCGCTCGCAGGCGTAGCGGAGCACCTTCTCGGGCGCGAGCCGGGTCAGCGGAACCTCCTTCTTCCCCGTGCCGACGAGCTCCTTGAGCCGGATGGTCTCAAGACCGAGCCGATTCGCCGCCAGGGTTTCCAGTTCGTGGCCCCGGAGCTCGGGTTCGAGGAGATAGGACGCCACCATGGTGTCGAACGAGCCCCTTCCGAGCGCAATGCCGGCCTCTGCCAGCGCGACCATCCCGTGTTTCAGGTCGTGTCCGGTCTTGGGCACTCCGGGATCCTCGAGCAGATCGCGGAGCGGGGCCATGGCAGGGGAGTCGAGCGCGGGAAGATTGCTCGCCGACGCCGCGGACTCCGCCAGCGCTCCCATCTCGAGATCGAGGGCGGGCTGGTGGGCCAGAGGGAGGTAGCGAGCCTTCCCCGGCTGGCTCGAGAGGGCGATCCCCGCGATGGATCCGCGCATCGGATCGGGGGATGCGGTGAGCACGGCGACCGCCACCTCGCCCTGCGCCCGCGCTTCCCTGACCACTTCGTCGACTCCTGCCTCGTCGAGCACCATCCGGTAGTCGACGTCCTCGTCCCTGGACGACACATCATCCGTCGGCGCGCCGGCGAAGCGCTCCAGGAGGGTGTGAAACTCGAGCTCCAGCAGCAGCTCGCGCATCCGCTCGCGGTCCGGAGCACGCACGGCCAGGCCGTCGAGGTCGAGGTTCACGTCCACGTCGGTGAGCATCGTCACAAGCTGCCTGGACAGCCGGATCTGGTCCGCGTTGTGGAGCAGGGACTCGCGCGGGCGCTTGGCCCGCACCTCATCCGCCTGCGCGAGAATCTGCTCCAGGTCTCCATACTGGTCGATGAGCTTGACCGCCGTCTTGGGCCCGATGCCCGGCGCTCCGGGCACGTTGTCCGAGGTGTCTCCGATCAGTGCCAGGTAGTCGATGATGCGATCGGGAGGGACCCCGAAGCGCTTGCTGGCGTTCGACTCGTCGACCCACTCTTCCGAGGTGCCGGCGCGTCCCCCGCGCGCGGGCCGGAACAGACGCAGGCCCGGGCGCAGAAGCTGGTAGAAGTCCTTGTCCCCCGAAACGATGACGGCCTCGATATCCTCCTCGAGCGCGAGCGCGCGCTGCGCCAGCGACGCGATGACGTCGTCCGCCTCGAACCCCTCGACCTCGACCACGGGATGATGGAGGGCATCCAGCAGGGACCGGATGCGGCCCAGGCTCTCGCGCAGGTCTTCGGGCATCTTCTCGCGCGTCGCCTTGTACTCGGGATAGAGCTTCTTGCGCTGACTCGAGCCGGCGTCGAAGACCACCGCGAGATAATCGGGCGAAAACTCTTCCCGGATCCGGATCAGGTAGTTGAGGAAGCCCCACTCCGCGGACGTGTTCTCGCCCCTGGAGTTGGTGAGGGGCCGGTTGGCGAAGGCGAAGAACGACTGGTAGATGAGCGCGTAGGCGTCGATCAGGAAGAGGGTGGGCGGGTTCATGCCCTGATGTCGCGGTTCATGAGTCGTCGCCGTACAGCCAGCGATAGACCCTCAGGTTGCGCTCGACGCTCTTCACGTAGTTGCGCGTCTCGAAGAAGGGAATCCGCTCGGTGAAGCGCTGGAGGTCCGAGGCCTCGGGCAGGCGGCGCCAGCGGTTGGCGCGCGAAGGACCTGCGTTGTAGGCCGACAGCACCAGGGGCAGTTGGCCGTCGTAGCGGGCGAGCATCTGTGCGAGGTAGCGCGAACCGAGGTGCAGATTGACGTCGGCGACCCTCAGCGCCGCGGGCGAGAAGGGGCGCGGTCCCTCCCGGAGCGCCAGTTCGCGTCCGGTCTCCGGCATCACCTGCATGAGCCCGACCGCTCCCGCGCTGGAGACGATTTCGGCGTCGAAGGCGGATTCCTGGCGCATCAGGGCGGCCATCAGGAACGGGTCCACTTCGCGCTTGGCCGCCTCGTCGAAGATGATGTCCCGATAGGGCAGCGGATAAGCCGCGCGCACGAGGCGCGGCGAACGGGGGTATCCGGCGCTCTGGGCCCGTCCCCCGACGCGGATGCCCTCGATGTACATGCCCTCCGCGATCAGCCCCTCGGCCAGCCGCAGCAGCGCTCCCGGGGAGCCTTCGGCCCGTTCGACCAATCGTGCCGCGGCGTCCGCGGCGGCCGGGTTCATCCCCGCGCGCTTGAGCAGCCCGGCTTCGCGCAGGGGCTCGTACATCCAGAAGACGCCGGACTCGTCGAAGGGGGGATCGGGGTCCAGTTCGGGCTCGTAGTCCTGGCCGAGCAGTGCCGCTCCCAGGCAGGCGGAGTAGGAAAGCGGATCACCGCGGGTAACGAGCGCCACATGCCCGGCCGCGCGTTCGTGGTCGCCCAGCCGAAGACGGGCCCAGGCCGCCCAGTACGCGGCTTCCTGCCAGCGCCGCCCCTCGGGAAAGTCGGCGAGGTAGTTCTCGAAGACCGCGGCGGCCTGCCGGTGGTCGCCAGCGCCGATGTGGAGTTGGCCGAGGCGCATGCGGGCCAGGCCGGCGCGATCCATGGTGGGCGCCATCGATGCGGTTTGGCCGTATCCCTCCATGGCCTGGGAGAGCCGGCCCGCGTCGTGGTCGGCGTCGGCGCGGAAGAAGATGAAGTCGACCGCCTGGCGGCTCCCCGGGAAGCGCTCCACCAACTGCTCCTGCGCCGTCTCTGCTGCGCCTCCCGCACCGAGTCGCCGCTGCACCCGGGCCAGGTTGTCGAGGGCGGGCGCGCCCACCTCGGGGTCCTGGCTGCCGGCGAGGCTGCTGAACTCGTCCCTGGCTTCCGAGAGCCGTCCCGCACCCGCCATCAGGCGCGCGCGTGCCAGGCGAAGGGTGAGCGGGGGAGAGGTGGACGCTTCCTCCACGAACCGGTCGTAGACACCAAGCGCGAGTCCCGTTTCGCCTCCGCGCTGAAGGACGCGACCCAGCGCCGGGAGGTCGTCGGTGGAGGCTGTGCCCGACTCGGCCACGGCGGTGGCGGCAAGGGTGGCGGCGCTGCCCCGGTCGACGGCGTCCAGCACGGCGCCGAAAGCGGCGAGCGCGCCTTCCCGGTCGCCGCGCGCCTCCCGCAGTTCGCCCAGCATCGCCCATCCCCGCGCCCGTCGTCCGTCGTCCGAGATCGAGGCGACGGTCTGGTCGAGGAAGGCCTCGGCGGCGGTGCTGTCGGCGACGGTCAGATAGGCGTCGGAGCGGAGCAGCCAGGTTCGTTCGCGGATCTCGTCGTCGGTGATGCCCGCGCTCGCCAGACGGACACCGGCGGTGTCGCCCAGCGGAGCGAGAATCTCCGCGACCTCCAACCGCATGCGGCTGTCGAAGAAGCCCGTGCGGCCCGTAGCGATCGCACCCAGCGTCCCGAGCGCGTCTCCCGAACGGTTCAGGCGGGCGCGAATCCGGACCAGACGCAGGACGGCTTCCTCGTCGCGGCTTCCGCCGGCGAGCCAGGCTCCCAGGGCCTGCTCCGCGGCTGCCCAGTCTTCCGCGGCTTCGGCCGCCAGGCCGAGGAGGAGCCATCCTTCCCCGGCATTCACGTCGTCCAGCCACTCGGCGTCCGCCAGCAGCTCGCTCACCGCCGTCCAGTTCCGCCAGCCCGCCTCGGCCCGGGCCAACTCCAGGATGGCGGCGGGCTCGGGGGAATCGGTCGCGGCGAGCGCTTCCCGCAGGCGGATCGCGGTGTGCCAGGGCCGTTCGACGGGGACGCGGCTCTCCGTTCCCGTCGCCTGGGGCGTCGGCCCCGGGTGAGACAGAGAAGAAGCCGGGGCCGGCACGGCGATGATCAGGGACACCGCCGTGAGGAGGGCGCGTGCTTGTGCGGAGAGCGGCTTCATCGTCAGACCCATGGTCCAAAAATGACGAAAGGCCACCCCTTGGGGTGACCTCTCGACTGCGGAATTGCAGCTTCCGGCTATATGGACGCCCTCCCGGTTTCCATCGCGTGGAGCGCGTCGATCATCTTCTGGGCCGACTCTTCCATGTCGATGACGAGCGAGTCGATGCGCGACACGAAGAAGTTGTGGGCGATGCTCACGGGGATCGCGATCGTGAGGCCCGCGGCCGTCGTAAGGAGCGCCACCTTGATCCCGCCCGCAACCAGCGTCGCCTCGACCTCGCCGGCCAGCTCGATGGACTGGAACGCGATGATCATGCCGATCACCGTCCCCAGGAAGCCGAGCAGCGGGGCGATGTTGGTAAGGGTCGCCAGCACCACCAGGCCGCGCTCCAGCCGGCTCAACTCGATGAGCCCCTGGTTCTCGATGGCCTTCATGACCCGGTCGGTGCCCTCCTCGTGCCGTTCGAGGCCGGCGTACAGGATGTTGGCCGCGGGCGAGTTGGACTCGCGGGTGACCTCGATCGCCTCCTGCAATTGGGCGTCGGCGAGCAGCGCGTCGACCTCGGCGAGGATCTTCTTGGTGCGACCGCTCTTGGCCATCAGGTCGAAGAACTTCCAGATGATGACGATGATGCCGACCACGATGCAGGCTGCCAGCGGATAGCGCATGAATCCGGTCTGGTCCCAGATGAAGCCCATCTGCTCGCCGAGGGTCTGATCGGGAGCTTCCATCCCGGGGATCTGCAGGAGCGCAACGTAGAGGTTGTTGAGTGCGACCAAGGGAGTGCCCTCCATGAGCTGGTTTCAGGCAAACGAAATGACTGCCCACAGCGGACAGCCCACCGAGTCTACCGGAGCTTACCCTAGCACCGGAGCAGGTAAGGTGAACGTCCCTCCGGGATGTGTCAAGGGTTGGTTGGCGCTCGTCTCAAGCAGCAGGCGGGATCGTAACTTTGGAAACGCCTGACACATCCGGGGCGGCACCTGAGCCAGTGCCATCGATGGCGATGCCGTCCATCCTGCTCACCGGCGCAGGGTCCACTCGCGCGACCGATAGTGCCGCTCAAGCGAGCCCATCCGCCGCATCGCCGGTTGCGGCAGCTCTCCCTCCGCCATCCCGGCGCCGAGTTCGGCTGCGAGCCCCTCCGCAACCGCCGTCGCGACCTCCTCCCACGAGGGCGCGCGGCCCAGCTGTTCGCGCAAGGTCGTGGACGCGGGTGCCGTGCCCGCGACGGCCGGCTGCCGGCACAGTTCGCCTACCACGTCCTGGGTGCCGTCGATCAGCACGGACCCGTGCTGCAGGAGGGCGCGGCCGATGCGGGCCTGGGCGCTGCCGGTGAGCTTCCGCCCCCCCGCCACCACCTCCCCGCCGGCGGTCGCGTCGAAGCATGCTCCCGCCCGCGGCGGGCCGGCTGCCGCGCCTGCGGCCAATCGGGCGTCCGCTCCGAGGGAACGCAGCCCGGCGGCCAGGCCGGCATGCACCGCCGCGTAGGC
>VYDD01000220.1 GCA_009843625.1 Gammaproteobacteria bacterium
ACTGAGCCGTAGCCTTGACGAGCGATGCTCGGACTGGCAGGAACGAATCAGTTCGGTGGCAGAAATATGCGATGGTTGCGTCCAATCCTCTAGAGGACGTTTCGGTGTGGATGTTTGATTTGCGCAATCCGTCGCCGCAACGGAGGTATCCCCCGAAGCGCGAAAACGGAGTTGGAGAATTCCGGCTTGGGTTTCACCTCTAGCTGCTCCCCTGAGGCGGCCAAACCGTTGCGGTGCCACTTCGGGGTCTTGAACGCATGGCAACCGGGCCCACCTCCGCACAGGTGCCGTCCGGGGATTGCACGGCGGGCGAGAGTAACGCAAACGTGGTAGACGGGCGGCGGCAAGATCGCTCATCACCACTCTTGGGAGGCCCACGGTGGACAAGACCAACGACCGGCTGGACAGCCATGAACGCAGGATCCGCGGAGCCCGGGCCGAACTGCACGAGTTGGCAAGAGAAATCGAGGAGGTCGAAGACCATTCCAACGCCCGCCTCGATATCGTGTCACGGTTCCTTGACCAGTTCATGGCCGAACTGGACTCCCTCGAAGGACGGGTGGAACGGCATCAAGAGGCTGCCGACCGGGCAAAGGACTCCCAAGACCAGTTCATGTTCTCACTAAAGGATCGGGTAGCTCTCGTCGAACACGAGCAACTCGAAACGCGGAGCGAGTTGGCTGAGATCAAGAGAAGATTGGATGCGCTTCTTGCTACGGAGCGCCGTCGCTAGTTCTGGCTCGCGTCCGGTTGCGCGCTGGCGATGGCGCAGCGCTCCCGACGATCCCGAGCACGGGGGCTGGAAAACGGCCCGAACGGTGCTCCGATGTTACCAGCGGGCTGACGAGGAGCAGCTCAGGAGGGCCTGGAGGACCGCCGAGGCGTTTGCTCTCCGCCCAATTGGCGGGACGCAATCGGCTGGAACCCGACCACGCGCTCGCGTACGTTCAAGGGATTCGGCCAGGTTCCCACTAGGAACATCCTGCCGGGATGGCGGAACGGTAGACGCAGGGGACTTAAAATCCCCCAGGCTCAGGCCTGTGTGGGTTCGAATCCCACTCCCGGCATTCGGTTCGCGGCGGGGCTCATGTCGGTGCCCGATCGAGCCAACGGGGCGCTGGCGTGAAAAACCCGGCGCGAGACGTTACTATGCCCGTCGAACCCCGACAACGATCTGGAGACGAGAACCGTTTCCCAGGAACACAACGGCGAGGAGGCCCCATGTCGCAGAAGCATCAGTTCAGCCGCAGAACCTTTTTGAGAGGCGCCGGAGCGACGGCGGTTCTCGGCGCGGTGGGGGCCCGGCCGGGCGGCATCGGGGGGGCCGCCGATCTCATGGCCTCGACATCCCGGCAGAGCTTCGACTTCGATGAGATCTACGACCGCCGGGGCCCCGACTGTACCAAGTGGGACCGGGCCATCGCGGCCTTCGGCGAGGATATCGAGGTCGGGATGGGCATCGCGGACATGGATTTCCGCGCCGCCCCGTGCATCACCGAGGCGCTCGCGAAGCGCTGCGAGCATGAGAACTGGGGCTATCTGGCCCGGCCCGCCTCCTACACGCAGGCCATCGCCGACTGGAACCACAGGCGCTACGGCCTCGAGGTCGACCCCTCCACCATCGAGCTGACCACGGGCGTGCACCCCGGGCTGATCGCAGCTCTGCACGCCTTCTCGCCCCCGGGGTCGCGGGTGCTCATGAACACCCCCACCTACAACGGCTTCTACAGTGACCTGCGCTTCACCCGCACGATCGCGGAAGACAGCGAGATGTACGTGGTCAACGGCCGTTACGAGGTCGACTGGGACGACTTCGAGCGGCGCGCCACGCGGGTCAACAGCTTCCTGCTGTGCAATCCGCAGAACCCCACCGGCAACTGCTGGTCGGAGGAGGATCTGCTGCGCATGGGCGAGATCTGTCTCCGCAACCGGGTCATCGTGCTCGCCGACGAGATCCACTGCGACTTCGTGACCGCGGACAACAAGTACACCCCGTTCGCGAGCCTGCCCGACAAGGAAATCGTCGACAACAGCCTCACCTTCAAGGCGGCCAGCAAGACCTTCAGCCTCGCCGCGATGAAGGCCGCCTGGTACTTCTCCACCAACCGCAACCTGATGGCGCGCGCCCGCGCCTTCACGCGGGCCGACCTGAGCACGCTGGGAATGGAGGCCAACCGGGCCGCGCTCACCGACGGCGACGAGTGGCTCGACCAGCTCCTGCTCTACCTCGACGGCAACCACGACCTCGCCGAGTCCTACCTGAAGAACGTCCCCGGCGTGAACTACACCAAGGCCCAGGGCACCTACCTGGCCTGGCTGGACGTGAACGGGCTGATGGACAAGGTGGGCGCCCGCGAGAAGGCGGCGGAGGAGAACGAGACCTCCGAGTCCGTGGTCACGCCCGAGCAGATCATGCAGCGCTGGTTCGCCGAGAACGCCCGGATCTATCTGAATCCCGGGCACTCCTACGGCACCGGCGGCAGCGGCCGCATGCGCATGAACCTGGCCACCTCGCGCGTGCTGGTGCAGAAGGCGCTCGACAACCTCGGCGCGGCAGTGGCGAACGCGTAGAGCGAAACCGCGGGACGGCCGGGTCTGCCGGCCGAACGCAAGAACGGCGGCGGGTCGCGATCACCGGACCCGCCGCCGTCTTGTTCGGAGCTGCGACCTGACGATTACTGTCGTCTACTGTCTATTGCTGACAATATCGACACCATTCCACGCCCGTCGGTCCCCGGCAGCGCCGCCGGTCAGGCGGGCAGCCCGTGCCGGATGACGTGCTCCATGGCGTCGCCGAAGCGGTCGAGCTCCTCCAGGGTCGTGTACACGCTGGGGGTGATGCGCGAACCGGTGCACTCCTCGTGGCCGATGCCGACCGCGATGATGCGGTGCTCGTTCCAGAGGTACTGATTCAGGGGGCCGGGATCGACGCCGTCGATCTGGACGTTGGCCAGCCCGCAGGCGAACCCCTCCTTGCGGCTGGTGTGCAGGCGCACCCGGTCGTGCTGCAGGAGCCGCTCAGCCCAGTAGTCGCGCAGGTAGACCATGCGCGCCTCCTTGCGCGCCCCGCCGATTCCCTGGTGGAAAGTCAGCGCCTCCGCGATGGCCAGGTAGTTCGCCGCCGGGTGCGTGCCGATCTCCTCGAACTTGCGGATATCGCCGTCCCTGCTCTCGGGGGCGGCGGTCAGCGGCCACACCTCCGGGATCCTCTCCCTGCGGACGTAGAGCAGCCCCGTGCCGTGGGGCGCGAACAGCCACTTGTGCAGCGAGGTGGCGTAGAAGTCCACGTCCAGCTCGCCCAGATCGAAGTCGAAGTGGGCGAGCGCGTGGGCCCCGTCCACCAGCACCGGGATCCCGTGGCGGCGCCCCAGGGCGGTGAGCTCCTTCACCGGCAGGATCTGGCCGGTGAGGTTGATCATGTGGCAGCACAGGATCATGCGTGTGCGCGGCGTGATGGCCTCCTCGAACAAGCGCACGATCTCGGCGGGATCCTCGGCGGGCACGGGAATGCGGATCTGCTTCAGGACGATGCCGTGGCGCCGCTCCCGCTGCCGGAAGGTGGTGATCATGCGCCCGTAGTCCTGGGTCGTGGTCAGGACTTCGTCGCCCGGCTGCAGGTCGAAGCCATGCTGCAGGATCTGCAGACCCTCCGACGCGTTTCGCGTCAGGGCGATCTCCTCCGCATCCACGCCCCACTCGCGCGCCAGGCGCGCGCGCACCGTTTCCCGCTGCGGCTCGAGAATCTGCCACATCGTGTAGGTGGGGGCCTCGTTGGAGTAGTCGAGGTGGCGCTTCATCGCCTCCTGCACCCAGCGCGGCGAGGGGCTCACCCCTCCGTTGTTCAGGTTGATGAGGCTCCGGTCCACGGTGAACGCGCGCGCAACCTCGACCCAGAAGTCCTCGTCGCGCGCGATCTGCGCGGGTGTCCCGGACCAGTTGCCCAGGTCGTCGGCGACCTTGCGGGCGTCCGCGGAAAGGCGGGCGGGCAATAGGGGGAGTCCGGCGGCGGCCACGGCGGGCACGGCCATGGAACCGAGAAACTGGCGGCGACTGGGCATCATCGGGTCTCTCCTGCAGAGGATGGTGGCTCGCTCCGTTGCAGGCACGATACGACGAGCGGGATCGAATGTCACCTGCCCGTGGAGGCAGCCGGCCGGCGGCACGAGGACGACCTCACGCGTGGAGGGATGCCTGCCTTGCGCGTCTCCGCGGGCGTCCCGCAACCGGGAACATTTCGTCGGTGGACGGGCTATTCCGGCGTCGTCTCCGTGCTTTCGGAGCTCATCCAGTCCAACGCGGCCCATCCCTCGAAAACCTCGCCCGCCCCGCGCGGCGCCGGGCAACCAAGGCATGAACAGGAAGAGGATTGCGATGCCGAAGTTGCCTTGCCCGGTCTGCGTCCTGGTTTGCGCGGCCACCCTTCTCGCCGCTGCCTTGCCCGCCCTGGCGCAGGCGCCGCCGGACGAGACGGATCCGGACTCGACGGCATTCCTGCTGGATCCCCTGGTGGTGACCGCGACCCGCCTCGCGACCACCACCGACGAACTCGCCGTGTCGGTTAACCTGGTGGGGCGGGCCGAACTGCGCGAACAGCCCAACCGCCTCCTCCTCGATGCCCTGGTCGCCGAGCCCGGCGTGCTGGTCCAGCAAACCACCGCGGGGCAGGGAGCCGCCTTCGTGCGCGCGCTCACCGGCAGCCAGGTGCTCTTGATGGTCGATGGCGTGCGCCTCAACAACGGCACTTTCCGTCAAGGTCCGAGCCAGTACCTGTCCTCGGTGGATCCGGAGATCATGGAGCGGATGGAGGTGGTGCGCGGGGCCTCGTCGGCGCTCTACGGCTCCGATGCCATGGGCGGGGTGATCAACGTGATCACCCGGCGCGCCGGCGACCTGCTCGAGCCGGGCGAGAGCTGGGTGACGGAGGGCTCCTACACGTTCGACGGAGCCACGAACGGGAGTCGCGCGCGGCTCTCGGGGGCGGCGGCCGTGCCGGACTTTCTGTCGGGTCTGGAGCTCTTCGGAGGCGCCGGCTTCGGCACCTGGTCGCACCTGAAGCCGGGCGGGGGCCTCCCGCCGCAGGATCCGACCGGCTACGACCAGTGGAGCGGCGACCTCCGCCTCGACCTGCAGGCCACCCGCCGGTTGCGCATCGAGATGGCCGGCCAGCATGCCGAGCAGAGCGATGTCCCGCGCTACGATCGCTACGTCGACTTCCGGGCTCCGGGAGTGGCCGGGGGCGGTATGGGCCGGAACGCGCTCTATCTCTTCGAGCCCCAGGACCGATCGCTCGCGCGCATGAAGGGGACCCTGGCCGCGAGCCGGCCCTGGATGTCCACCCTGGACGTACAGGTGTCGTGGCAGGTCCAGCGCGAGGGACGCTCGATCAGGAGCCAATCGCTCAGAGATGACATCGTCATGCCCTCGGACCGCGTCCGCTACGTCTCCGACGACGTGCGTTCGGTTGCGCTTGACGTCCAGGGGCAGGCGATACACGGCGATGGCCGCAGCGGCGTGACCTACGGGCTGGAAGTGTGGGACAACGTCACCCGCTCGCACGGCCGGGAGGAGAACCTGGCCACGGGCGTGGAGACTTCCTCGTTCCGCTGGAGCGGGGAGGAGGCCGTGCCCACCGGTCGGTTTCCCGATGGCTCCCGCTTCGGCGGCGCCGCGCTTTACGCCTTCGCCGACGAACCCTTGGGGAGGTTCCGTGTGCAGCTCGGGGGGCGCGCCAGCACCTATCGCACCACCACGAGGGTCGGCGACGACTTCGGCGGCGACGTGGACTCCCGTGTCGGAAACGTGACCGGCGAACTTGGCGTGGTCTACCACCCCGAGCAGGGGATGTCGCTAAGGGCGCGGGCGGCCCAGGCCTTTCGCGCGCCCAACATCTACGATCTCACACTCGTGGGCGATGTCCCCGGCGGCATCGCGCTGCCCAATCCGGAGCTGAGCCCGGAGCGGAGCTACACCCTCGAGTTGGGGGCGAGCTGGATTCGAGGCTCGGCGACGGCGGAGCTGACCGTTTTCCGCATCGGCATCGACGATCTGCTCGAACGCAGCTTCGGGACCTTCCAGGGAGAGAGCAACTACGGGCCCGACGGGCTTCCCGTTCTCACCATTCAGAACATCGGCTCGGCGACCATCGACGTTATCGAAGGTGGTTTGTCCGCCGGACTCCCCGCCCGCGGGCAGCTGGACCTTGCGGCTTCGTGGACCCTGGGAGATGCGGTGGTTGCGCGCGACGGGATGCTCGCGGAGGAGCCGCTCAGCCGCGTGCCCCCGGCGACGCTGTCGTATCGCCTGCGCTGGCCGTGGTCCCGGGACGAACGGTCGGGCTGGATCGAGTACTTCGGCAAGATGGCGGGCGGCCAGGACCGGCTCGGCTTCCGCGACCGGATCGACAGCCGCATCCAGGAAGGGGGGACGCCCGCGTACCATGTCCACTCCCTTCGGGGAGGCGCGTCCTGGCGGGATCGTTTGCGCATCTCCGCCGGGATCGAGAACCTGTTCGACGAGTTGTATCGCGTTCACGGCTCGGGCATCGACGCCCCCGGCCGGCACCTCTTCGTGCGGCTGGACGTGCGGAGCTGACCGGGCCCGCCTCACGCGCTAGAGATGATGCGAGTGACGTTTCTGGGCACTTCGGCCGCGTGTCCGACCGTGCGCCGCAACGTGAGCGCGACCGCCGTGCAGCGGGAGGGCGACCTCATGCTCTTCGACTGCGGCGAGGGCACCCAGCGCCAGATGATGCGCTACGGCACGGGGTTCTCGCTCTGGGCGGTGTTCATCACGCACATGCACGCCGATCACTTCGTGGGCGTGACCGGGATGCTGCGCACCATGGCGCTGCAGGGGCGGGAAGATCCGCTGCTGCTCACCTGTCCGGTCTCCGGCCGGCGGGTGCTCGAGGATGCCGTCCACCTGGGATTCGACCGCCTGAGCTTTCCGGTCGAGGTCCGGGAACTCAGGCCGGGGGACCGCGTCTCCCGCGACGGCTATGAGGTGCGCGCCTTCCGCGTGAACCACGGCATGCCGGCGCTCGGGTACGTATTGCGCGAGGACGATCGGCGGGGGCGGTTCGATGTCGAGAGGGCACGTGCCCTGGGCGTCCCCGAAGGACCCGCCTTCGGCCGTCTGCATCGGGGCGAGACGGTGGAGGTCGAAGGCCGGGCGGTCCGGCCGGAAGAGGTGGTCGGCCCCGGCCGGCCCCGCCGGGCGGGGGGGTATACGGGCGACACGC
>VYDD01000395.1 GCA_009843625.1 Gammaproteobacteria bacterium
CAGCACACGCGATGTTGAACATTCGCGGCTGGCAAGGGGAGCGCTCCGCCCCCCTTTGACCCCCCGGATTTCCGCTCCGATTGACCGTCGAATGTGGTGGACCGTTGCCGTTGCAGAATGGGATGGGCGAATATGAAGACTCGCCGGAGCTTCCCCTGAATCCAATCGTTCGCAACCGCCGTGTACACGACCTGTATGTTCTGCAAGAAGCCCCTCGGCTCCAACGAGGTCGTCGAGGCTTTCCCGGTCGGCCGTCGCCTTGCCTTCGATGCGGCGAAGGGCCGCCTCTGGGTGGTTTGCCGCAACTGCGAGCGGTGGAACCTCACGCCTCTCGAAGAGCGCTGGGAGGCGGTCGAGACCTGCGAAGGGCTCTTCCGCGCGACGCGGATCCGCACTTCCACCGAGAATATCGGCATGGCCCGGCACGCCGAGGGCCTCGAACTGGTCCGCGTTGGTGAGCCGCTCCGTCTCGAGTTTGCAGCTTGGCGGTACGGCGATCAGTTCCGCCGTCGGCGTCGGCGCTGGATCGCGGCCGGGTCGGCGGGCGTCGCGGCGAACCTCGCTACCTGGACGGCCATCAACTTGGCGACGGGCGGAGTGATCGCGTCGGCGGGGACAGCTGCACTGGGTGGTGCCGCCGGCGGTTTGGCCTTGTGGGCGGTGCAGACGATGCTGAACAGGCAGGCGAATGTGGCTGAGTTCCGACGCTCCGACGGTACGCCCCACACGCTCACACGGGATCAGGTCACCGAATTCGCCCGCATACTGGCCGACGACGATGAACCCGGCTTCCGCATCGAGATCCACAAGGGACCGCTCTCACGGAAGGGGCCGGACTCGTTCGAGGGCGACGATGCCGGACGAGCCATCAACGCTGTCCTCCCGCTGGTCAATGGCGCAGGCGCTGTGACTCATCACATCCGGGAAGCGGTGTCCCAGATCGAGTCCCACGGCGACCCGCATCGGTTCATTGCCGATTCCACCGGGCGAGAGTCCACTGCAACTGCTCGCGAACTGCCCGCGCCTGGGCGCTGGAGGAAGTCCCGGCTCTCGGGACCCGGATGGTTCCGCAAGATGTCCAAGCCCACGCGGCTCGCGCTTGAGATGGCACTTCACGAGGAGCAGGAGCGGCGGGCACTGGAAGGCGAGCTTTGGCTGCTGGAACGCGCGTGGCACGAAGCCGAGGAGATCGCGGCGATCGCCGACAACCTGCTCCTTCCCGAGCACACCGACGAGTTTCTGGAGCGCCACTCACGTCGAGGAGGGCCGGACAGGTAGCCATGTATACCACCTGCATGTTCTGCAAGAAGCCCCTCGGCTCGAACGAAGTTCTGGAGACCTTCCCGGTCGGCCGCCGTCTGGCCTTCGACGCAGCCAAGGGACGGCTCTGGGCCGTGTGCATGAAGTGCCAGCGCTGGAACCTCACGCCGCTGGAGGAGCGCTGGGAGGCAGTCGAGGACTGTGAGCGCTTGTTCCGGGAGACACCGCTGCGGTCGTCGACCGAGAATATAGGGATTGCCCGCCACCGCGAGGGCCTTGATCTGGTGCGCATTGGCAAGCCGCCGCGCGGGGAGTTCGCAGCTTGGCGCTATGGGGATCAGTTCAGGAGCAGGTATCGCTTGGCCGCGCTCGGCGGCGTGGGGTCGCTCGGGTTCGGCTTGGCGATCGCCACGTTGCCCATAGCATTCCCCACCGGGCTCGCCATGGCTGGCTCTTGGGCGTGGATCGCTTGGAGCCGCTTGCGCCCTCTGGCCAAGGTTCGAGTGGGTGGCGGAGGTTCCGATGGCGGTCCGGTGATCCCTGAAGATGTCGCCGTCTTCAGGCTCGGCGCATTGCGTTCGATGCGGCTGCTGCCCGATGAGGATGAATTAGGATTCCTGGTCGAGGTGAAAAAGGGAATACGCAAGGCCGCGTTCCGTGGCGAGGACGCCCGCCGCGTAGCCGCAGCGCTGGTTCCTCGACTGAACAGGGAAGGTGGCTCGCGACGTTCAGTTCAGCGCGCCGTCAAAGAGATCGAGGCTGCCGGTCATCCCAATCGCTTCCTCACCGAAGTCGCGAGCCGGGCATCCAGCAGCCTGGGCAGAATGCCCGTACCTGTCCGGCTCGCCCTCGAAATGTCCCTGCACGAAGAGCAGGAGCGGCGCTCCATCGAAGGTGAGCTTTGGATCTTGGAACGGGCGTGGAGGGAAGCCGAAGAGATCGCAGCAATCGCGGACAGCCTCCTCCTCCCCGCCAACACCGACGCGTTCTTCGACCGCCACGGCGACGACCGCTGAAGCGCCATGTACCCGACCTGCGTGTCTTCACGGGGCGCACGGAAACGGGTGCGAGCCAGTCGCGTATTCTGCCGCAGGACGGACTTCCGGGGATCGAAGGGGCACGCCCCTCGCCAGCCCCAAGTGTATTACTTGGGGTAGACTGGCTTGACCACCGAAGCGTGGCTCAAGCCAGCACGGCGGCCGCCCGTGAGACGCTCCCGGACGCCGCCCGAGACGCTTTGGCCGGTCCTCCGAGGAGCCCGCCAACGCCCGCTGATCGCGGGCCTCACGTGCGGCGAGGGCGACGGGCAGCCTGTTGCGCCTTTGTAATGGCCGCGCTCCCCTGCCGCGCGGCCCGGAGTCCACCAAGCCCTTCCGCCCGAGAAGTCCCCAAGTGGACGCTGGACGGCCATCAAGCGTGGATGCACGGTGGTGGACAACCTTCGCGGTACGGCCGCGCATCCAACCCTTGGCCCGGTTGCGGCTCACCACGTTCTACTCACCAGAGAGGTTCTCAATGAACGCCAGCAGGTTCGCCCCTATTCAATCGCTCCTTCTGATGGCCGTCTTGGCCGCCCCCTCCACTCTCCCCGCTCAGGAGGTCGTGGAGGTCACGGGGCGGGACCGTCCGATCGAGCCCGCGTTCGAGGAGGTCTACCGGGTCGGCGTCCTCGAAGGCGAGTCCTGGGAGATGTTCGCCTCGGTGGGCCAGGTCGCCTTCGACGCGGAGGGCAACCTGTACATCTTCGACGGGACGACCGGGGGGATGCGTGTCGAGGGGATGCGGCTGACGCGGGGCGGCGCGGTGAGGGTCCTCGTGTTCGACGCGGCCGGGCGTTTCGTCACGGAGTTCGGTTCTTCGGGCGGCGGTCCCGGCGAGTTCAACCAGCCGATGGGATTCGCGGTGTTGCGCGACGGCACCGTGGTGGTGAGCGACTTCGGCCACCGCGCCTACCAGCTCTTCGACGCCTCCGGCGAGTTTCTGCGCATGGTGCGGGCGGATGACGGGTCCAACCCGGTGGCGATCCCGGCCCACGACATTCAGCCGGATCCTCGCGGCGGGGCGGTCTTTGCCGGTGGGGGCTCTCGCTCCATCGTCATGGGCGCGGGCGGCGCGGCGGATCCGCCCACTTCCCGCCCGGTGCTGCGGGTCGGACTCGACGGCGAGGCCGCACGCACCGATACGGTAGCGGAGGGATGGCTGCCCCCGCGGAGCGACCTTGAGGGTCTCGCGACGAGCCCCGTCCCCGCCCAGATTCGCGACGCGCTTCGCAGCATGACCATGCCGACCGTGTTCGAGCCCGGTTTCCTTGTGGCCGTCCTCCCCGACGGCGGCATCGTTCACTCGGACTCGTCCGCGTACGCGCTGAAGGTCACGCCGCCGGGTGCGCGCGAAGCCGCACGCATCATCCGGCGGCCCTTCGATCCCGAGCCGGTGACGGAATCGGTTCGGGAGGCGTACGAGGAGAGGACGGCGGAGGCCCGGCGCGCACTCGGCGGAACCGGTTCAAGACGCCTCATGCTGGTCGGGGGCGCCCGGGGAAACAGCCCTCGGTCGGAGGCCACGTTCGATCTGGAGGACCGCTTCTACCACGAGATTCCCGTGCTGCGCGACTTGGCCACCACATGGGAGGGACGCATCTGGGTACGGCGCGGTGGCGAGGAACCCGACAGCGACGGCCCCATCGATGTCCTGACGGCGGGAGGGACCTACGTCGGCACCTACCCGACTGGAACGACGGAGATGCCGGACGCCTTCGGCCCGGGCGGACTGGCGGCATTCATCGAGTTGGACGAATTCGATGTGGCCAGCGTGGTGGTGCGGAGGCTCCCGGCGGAGGTTCGCTGAACGTCAAAGCGTACCCGTCCGAAGCAGCGTGCATGGCCCGAAAACCGTCTGCTGACTTCCGATGCCGTCGCATGCAATCCCGATCATTTCTGCATATCGCAAGTGATACGTACAAAGCGGCATGTGACATAAACTGTTGACACATCGCATCTTACAAAACAACCCATAGTTCCGGTGGGATCGGACCCTCAAGCCGGTTGCCGTCGAGCCACAGCTCTTCCAGACCGGCGAGATTCCCCAGCTCTGGAGGGATCGGACCTGCCAGCGCGTTGCCGCGCAGGTTCAATAACCTCAGACCCGCGAGACGCCCCAGTTCCGGCGGAATCGGGCCCCGCAGGCCGTGCGACACCCACTCCCCGGTCTCTCCGTCCTGGCGCCCGCCGAGGTCTAGGCGTACGACTTGGCCGAACGCGTCCGTCTCCACCCCGCGCCACTCCTCCAGCGGCCCGTCGCCCAGCCAGTTCTCGTCGTCGGCCCAGTTCGGTCCGTCCGTCGCCGCGTGCAGCGCGGCCAGCACTGCCCGGTCCCCACTTTCCACCGCCACCGTCACCGTGGCCGTGCCCGCGACCGCGCCGACCGTCGCCGCGACCGTCGTCGTCCCGTTGCCGGCCGCCGCTACCAGCCCCGACGCTCCGACCGTCGCGACCTCGGGGCGTACGCTCGTCCAGATCACCGCCACCCCGGACATCGCCCGCCCGTTGCCGTCGAGCACGCGCGCACTCAGTTGCACGGTCGCGTCCGGCGCCGTCAGCGACGCGGCCGCGGGCGTGACCGTCACGCTGGCCACGCGAAGCGCCTCGGACGGAGGGCGCGTGGCGCCGTCGCCGCACGCCGACGACCACGCCGCGGCCGCGCAGATCGCCAACAACGGGACGTGAATCCGTGTGCGGTCGATCGGGGCGCCGTCGCTCTCTCGTTCCATGCCCAGGGGATGACTCGGCCCCGGCTTCACGCCGGGCTCGCGCATCGTTCGGCGGACCGACCGGGACCGGGTTGTTGTCGTCATTGCTGGAATACGCCACTCATCTAGTCTGCCCAGCCGCTTCGACACTTGCGGGACGAGTCGCCGCAACGTCTTCGCCGTTCGTCATTGCCGCCTAAATACCATCGAGTGCGTTGGCGCCACCTTCGGTATCACGTTCCGCGTTGACGCTGGCCGACGTGTTGACTTCGACGACCGTGGCGTACGAGAGGAAACTGTGAACTGTCCCACCCAGTCCCAATTTCCTCCCGGTCATCACGGAGCGAACCCCCCGCCCGGCGAACCGGACGGGGGGTTGCTGCTGCCATCAGTCAGGCTGATGGGGTTGGAGGGTTGGTTAGCTGGGCGGTGGAATGGCTGCCGCGTCGTGGTCCATCTTCCAACCGGCGTTGGTCGCCGCGCCGTCGTTCGTCCTGGTATCGACGCGAAGCATGTTCGCTCCCCGCAGGTCGGCCGCACTAAGGGTGTAGGTGGCGGCGTTCCCGGGGGTGTTGGCATTGTTATCGTCGGGCCATACGCCAGCGTTG
This sequence comes from Gammaproteobacteria bacterium, assembly GCA_009843625.1. Classification (GTDB taxonomy): domain Bacteria; phylum Gemmatimonadota; class Gemmatimonadetes; order Longimicrobiales; family Gaopeijiaceae; genus BD2-11. The sequence continues at coordinate 5,617 of VYDD01000395.1, forward strand.
GCGGCAGCGTCGAGGTCAAATTCCCAACTCCACTTGCCCCAGTCAGCTCCCGTGTCGCCGGGTATGGTCGTGGCCCTCTCTTCGTCAGGTTGCGCGATCACGGCGCCAAAGACGACCCATTCCCATATGTTGTTTGTGGCGTCGACTCTGACATGCAGGGCGATTCGCTGCTCCAACTGCGGGCTACCCGGTCCTTCCCAAGTAGCGGTGATCACGTTGGTGCTGGCGTTGCGTGTCACCTCGAGAGCATCGACATCCACGTCCACAGCGGCAAGATCTTCATAGACACCGGTGGCATCGGTGGTGGTGTACGTGACTGTACTTCCATCCACCTCGGATTTACCTGTCACCTCGTTTCCGATGCGAAGGTCGATTGCGCTGTAGTCGATGTCGTCGGCCTCAACAAGGGCGTATCTGGTAATCCGATCGTGCCTTACTGTGGTACCGTCGCTCGCTCCCCCGCGTCCGGGGGTACCGGCGGGGAGCGCGGCGGTCCTCGTCCCGCGGATGGCGGAGACCACGGTGGCGGTGCCACCATTGACCGCAGCAAAGGCACCGGTGCTGCTGCCATCCCGTCTTGTCAAGACAGCGTCGTCAGCAACATCTGTGGCGGTGTACGGGTCCGCAACAGTTCCACTTCTGGTCTCGTACTCCCACGTCACCACTATTGTGTCCGTAGGTTCGCCCTTGATGAGGAGGAAACCAGCAGGAGTAGCACTAACCCGGCTCGCGGCCGCCGGTACAATGTCGTTGGCGGTCCCCGTGGCTTCAACGTCGGTCCTCAACGCCACCCGCTCGACATTCGTGATTCGGGGCTTGACGCTATTTCCGATGAAAGTGCCGAAATTCAGGGGCTGGCCGGGGATGACGGCGATCGAACCGTTGGGTCTGTTTGTCGGGGCATCGAACCAGACATACCTCTCCGCGTCCCTCAACCTCAGGAAGCTCGTACTTGCGGGCGTATAGTCGTTCCGCGGGTTGGCGTCGAGCCAGACGGTGCCGCTAAGGGTGGGCACGAAGAGGCTGAACGTCCCAGTCCCCGAGGTCGTCGCGGAAGCTATGGTATCTGCCTTGGCTTGGTCTGCGTACGCCCTGACCGTAACGTCGCTCATGGGTCCGCCACCCGGAGCAGTCACCTTGCCGGTGATCTCGGCGGCCCTGCGGCCTTCGAAGTTGGCGGTCCCGCTCGACCCGGCGATGGCGGGGACGGGGAAGCTCGTGGGCAGGAAGTGCCAGCCGGACAGGCTCGCACTCACTTCGACGAGTGGGTCATTGAATGGCTGAGCTTCGACAACCGCCGTGTAGGTGCCGTCGTCTCCCGTCTTGAGCGCCCTCCCGGCCCCTGATCCCGTCGCATTGAGCGGGTCCTGACCGTCCACCAGGATCGCCACGCCCTTGATCGGCGCGTTGGTGCCGCTTTCCGTGACCAACCCGCTGATCGTGACGGTGTTGTTCGAGCCATAGAGGTCGATGTCGTATTGCTTCACCGTGTTCACTTCGAACCCCGGGATGGGGGTGCGGTTGGGGTCGTAGGTTCTGTGGGCGGGATCGTCGGCGGGGTTGTCGGTGGAATCCGGCCTGGTCTCCGGATATCCCGCCCTCGCGGTATTCACGAAGAG
>VYDD01000348.1 GCA_009843625.1 Gammaproteobacteria bacterium
GTGGTCTCGCCGTCGAAGAGAAGGCGCCAGCCGGCGGCGCGCTCGGCTTCGGTGAGGGTGTTGGGTGGTGCGGCCTGTCGCGTGGCCGCCACGGCCATATCGGAGTCGGGCGTGGCCTGCCGCGGAGCGTCGGCGGCATCTGCGCACGCTACGGCCAGGATGCACCCCGCGAACAGCGCCACCGCGAGCAGCCCGTTGACTCGCGATCCCGCTCTTGCTCCAGCCATGAAGCCATGTCTCATCATCTTACGCATTTGTGTATTCCATCCATCAAGGCACCGGTTCCGGCAATCCATAGCTGACCAGCACGCGGTCGCGAGGCACGGCCCTGGAACGCCCGTCAGCTGCCACCGTCGCACCGGCCGCTGCCGCAGCCTCGCCCCGCAGGATGGACCGGATCCGTCCGGTTGCGCGGTCCGTCACGATGGCCACCGGCGACGCGCGCGTCTCCCGGTCCAGCGTCGCGGTGCCCTCCGGTCCGGAGAGCACGATGCGCTCCAGCGCGGCGATGCGATCCTCGGCAAACGGGAGAAGGAAGAAGAAGCTGCCGCCCCCCTCCGAGACCATCTCCATGTCGAAGTCGAGCGCGAACGCGCGGATGCCATCCGTGGAAAAGCCTTCGACGCGATATGGACCGGACCCCGAGGGCAGTTGCGCCGGCGCGTCGAGCGCGAACGCGGGATCCAGGTGAAGTTCGCCCTCCGCGCTCACGTAGCCGCGCAGCAGCAGCCGGCTGCCCCGGGGTTCGTCCCGGGCCGCCAGGGCGCGTGGGCTGGTCTCCGCGCGGAGGCGGTACTCGAGCGCCTTCCTGAAGTTGTAGTCGCTGATCCATTGCGGATGGCAGTAGGACATGAGGTCGTGCGTCGAGGAGTCCACCAGCTCCTCGGATCGGGCGTCGTAGCCGAGCACGCCGATACTGCCGTCCGGATAGGGGTAATCCGGATCGATCTGCCATGGATTCCCGCAGGGCGAGTGCATGAGGCTCATGCTGTGACCCAGTTCGTGCGCGAAGACCTCGGCATCGGGGACGCCGAGCCCGACCCGGCCTTCCACCAGGGCGATCCCCCTGATGCCCTGGTCTCCGTCGCGGTTCACGACGCCATACCAGTATCCGCTTCCGCCCTCGGCCTTCCGGACCAGCTCGATGTCCTCCAGGATCACGATCCATTCCGCGCCCTTCGAGGCATCCGGGGCCGACGCGATTCTGAGCGGCTCGCGCACGGTCAGGTTGAGTTCGCCGACCGGCAGCACAGCGCGCATGAACTCCACCGGCGGAGCTTCGGCGTCCTTGACCCATTCCCGCACGTCCGCGTCCGCGCTGGATCCGGTCACGACGGGCACGATGGTGAGGTCCAGCGGCGGCAACTCGCGCACGTCGAGGGGAATCCGCACTTCATCCAGCGCCGCTCTGGGCATGGTGCTGTCGGGATCGATTCGCACGGCCATCTCGACTCCGGGACGCAGCGCCGCCGCCGGGATCGCAGCCTGATACCACTGGTCCAGTTGGCCCGGAAGGCTCTCGGCAAGGCCGCGGGACGATTCGAGCGCCATGTCGGCCGCGTGGGCCTCGCTGCCATCCACGACGAACGCGGCGCGGGCACTCGGCCTGAAGTCGTTGGCCCGGTCCGCGGTGGCCAGAACCCGCACAAGCCCGGGACGCCCGGCGATGAGCGGAACTCCGCCGCCTACACCCTGGGTGGCCTGCGACAGGTGTGCTTCCGCGACCGACACCGAGAAGATCCCGTCGCAGGTCGGCCCGGAGCGGGTCTCCACCGACTCGAGCCAGGTCTGGAACCATGCCACCTCGGGGGCGCAGGCGCCGCTGTTTCTCCAGTTGAAGTCGGAAAGCGAACGCAGGCTGGTCAGTATGCCGGGGAGCGCGCCTCCCAGTTCGTTGTCGGACAGGTCCAGGCGTTCCAGCGCCCCGAGCTGCGCGAGATTGCGTGGGACCGGTCCCGAAAACCCGTTGCCAGACAGGTCGAGGGCCTCGAGTTCCAGCAGGTTTCCGAGGTCCGGGGGCAGACGGCTCGTCAGCGCGTTGCCCTCCAGGTCCAGACGCTTCAGGTCCAGGAAGTCGCCCACCGCGGGAGGGAGCGTGCCCGAAAGGCCGTTGTCGGGGAGGTCCAGCGCCGTGAGCAGGCTGTCCTCCACGGTCACGCCGAACCACGAAGCCACGGGTGCATCCCTGAGCCAGTTCGCGTTGTTGGTCCAGCCCGCACCGCCGGTCGCTTCGAAGAACGCCGTGAAGATCTCGCGCGGCGGGAGCGTACAGCCGGGGCCGCCCTGGTGGTTGAGGATACTCTCCAGCCAGGACTGGAATACACGATCGCGCGGGGCGCACAGGCCGGTGGCCTGCCAATTGAAGTCGTCCAACCGGACCTGCATGAGTTCGCGGGGAAGCGCCCCGGTGAGACCGGCGTTCCTGAACACCGAAAGGTACTCCAGGTTCGGCAGATCTCCGAGCTGGGGCGGCAGCGCGCCGGTCAGCAGATTGTTGCCCACCGCCAGCGATTCCAGGTTCGTCAGGCGGCCGAGTCGCGGCGGGATCAGGCCGAAGAGCCGGTTGGTGCCGAGGCTCAGCCGGACCAGTCCGGTCATCCGCGTGACGCTCGTCGGTATGGGCCCGGTCAGGAAGTAGTTGCTGGCGAGATCGAGGAATTCCAGGTCGTCCAGGTCATCCAGCCACGCGGGGATGCCTCCTTCGAACTGGTTGCCGGACAGATCCAGGTGGCGCAGCTGGCGAAGCTGCCGGACGACCGAAGGAACCGGGCCGTCGAGCGAGTTGCAGGTCAGCGACAGGTATTCGAGCGCGCGGAGCCTGGCGAACGCGGACGGGACCGTGCCGGTGAACTTGTGTCCCCTGAGATCCAGCTCCTTCAGGCGGACCAGGTTTCCGAGTTGCGGCGGGAGCCGTCCCGAGAGCACATACCGCGGGCGCGGGGGCGTGAGCGTGAGATCGTAGCTAACCGCGAGGTTCAGGCTCTCGAGTCGGATCAGGTTGCCCAGTTCGGGTGGAAGCGTGCCCGTAAGCCGGTTTCGCGAGAGTGACAGCGTCTTCAGGTTCGCGAGCTTTCCCAGTTCCGGCGGGATCGACCCCGACAGTTCGTTCGAATCGAGGGAGAGCGTCTCGAGGTTGGCCAGCTCGCCGAGTTCGGGCGGAATGGGCCCCGCCAACCGGTTGCCACCGTTCCGCAGGCCGGTCGCGAAGCTGAGCGGCGCACCCATCGGGATGTCGGTCACCAGGCCGGCTCCGTGCTCGCGGCCTGCGTCGGTGCGCCTCGCCCACGAGAGCCAATGCAGGCTTTCGCCTCCCCGTGCGGATCCGGACCAGCCGATGCCGCTTCCGTTGCGCGCACTCGACTCGGGAGGACTGGACGGCCGATAGCACCAGGTCTGGGGGACCGTAGCGGCGTCGAGCAGGAGCTCCCTGAGTTCATCAAGGCGACCGAGTTCGGGCGGAATGTGCCCCTCCAGGTTGTTGGCGACCAGGTCGAGACCGACGACCCGTCCGTCAGCGTCGGTATCGACACCGTACCAGTCCCCCAGCGGCGCGTCGCTGAGCCAGTTGCGGTTGTTCCTCCAGAAACGGCCTTCGGTCGCGTCGTACACGGCTTCGAGGATCGCGCGGTCCTTGGCGGCGCCCGCAAGCAGGCTCACCGTCACCGCCGCGCTCCCCGCGACCGATGCAGTCGTGGCCGTCACCACGCCGGTCCCTTCACGTAGCGCGGTCACGAGGCCCGTGGCGCTCACGCGCGCCGCCCCGCGGTCGTTCGACCACTCGAATTCCATGTTGGGCACCTCCGCCCCGTTCGCGTCCAGCGCCCGGGCAGCGAGCTGCGCCGTAGTGCCGACGGAGAAGAGCGTCACCCAGCCGGGCAACACCTGCACCTCCGCCACGGCCTGTTCCACGTTCACCGCCGCCTCGCCGGACACCGTCCCGGTGGTGGCCGTCACCACCGCGCTCCCGTTCCTCACCGCCGTCACCAGGCCGTCCCTGTCCACCGCAGCCACCGAATCGTTGCTCGACCACTCGAACACGTGTGTCCCCGGCACCCCCCGACCTTGCGAGTCGAGGGCCTCGGCCTCCAGCCGCAACGTGTCCCCGATGGCAACCAGCGTTGCCGAGTCGGGCGACACCCGCACCCGTGCCACCATCTGCTCGACGGTCACGGTCGCGACCCCCGTCGCGGCGCCGCTCGCGGCCGTCACCACCGCGCTCCCGTTCCCGAACGCCGTCACCAGGCCGAAACCGTCCACCCGCACCACCGACGCGTCGGTGGTCGTGTACGCGATCGGAACCCCGGCCATCGGGTCACCGTTCTGGTTGAGCACCGTGGCGGCGAGTCGGATCGTGTCGCCCAGCGCGTCCAGCGTCACCGACGAGGGTTCCAGGGTAACAGTCGTGGCGACCAGCCCGGGCGGCGGGGGCGGAGCCAGCACCGCGGGCACTTCGTCTCCGCAGTTGACGATCAGGCACAGGATGGCCGCCAGGCAGAGGACTCTCGAGCGGCGGTAGTTCGCAGCCCGGGCCGTCCCCCTCGCCAGACCGGGTCCAGCCGGCACGGATGTCATCCCGCTCGTCGGAGCCAAGTCCATCAGGCGAGCCTCATCGCGTCCGGATCCCAGTGCACGATCCGGTCCTCGAAATAGCTGAGGTTGCACGCCAGCGCCGGAGCCGCCGCGCGCAAGCCGAATGCGGCGTCCTCGATGACCGGCGGGCCACCGCGGATGGCTTGGAAGAAGTTGAAGAAGTGATCGACGTGCGCGCCCCGGTAGCCGCGCTCGACCTCGTAGCGGGCCTCCGCGGGCGGAAGCATGCGCACACGCGCGGGCAGACCGCCCTCGTCCGCGGCCGACTCGGCCATCTTCTCCTGCGAGAAGGCGTCCATGGGATCGACCGCGACGTTCTTGCGCAGCACCACGTCCGTCCAGGTCACGTCCATGGCGCCCTCGCTTCCCACCAGCCGCAGGAAGGTGCTGCCCGAGGTGCCGTCCACGAAGTTGACGCGCAGCGACAGGTTGAACCCCGGATGCGCGTCCGTCTCGGGATAGTCGAAGACGCCGAGGAGCACGTCCGGCACCTCCCGCCCGTCCTTCCAGTAGCGCAGGCCGCCCGCGGCCTGGATGCGCGTGGGTCCGCGCGAAGAGACCACGAAGTGGAGGCTCGAGAAGAGATGGACGAAGAGGTCGCCGGCGACCCCCGTGCCGTAGTCGCGATAGTTGCGCCAGCGGAAGACCCGCAGGGGGTCATAGGAACGTTCGGGGGCCGGACCCAGGAAGCGCTCCCAGTCGACGGTCTCCTCTGAGGCGTCGGGCGGGATGGGGTACTGCCATGCTCCGATGGGATCGTTGCGCGCCCAGAAACCCTCCGCGTAGTTGAGCTGCCCGATGGCGCCCTGCTCGTACAGTTCCTTCGCCTTCTCGTTGCCGAGCGAGCTCATCCCCTGACTGCCGACCTGGAATACGCGTCCCGATTCCTCCTGGGCGCGGATCAGATCGTGGCCTTCGGCGATGTCGTGCACCATCGGCTTCTCGCAGTAGACCGCCTTCCCCGCCCTGAGCGCGTCAATGGAGATGGGCTGGTGCCAGTGGTCCGGCGTGCCCACGATGACCGCGTCGATGTCGTCGCGGGCGAGGACCTCGCGGTAGTCGCGGGTGGTGAAGATGTCGCCGTGACGCTCGCGCGCGGCGTCGAGGCGGCCGTCGAAGATGTCGCACGCGGCCACGAGTTCGACGCCGGGGATGCGCAGCGCCGTGTCCACGTCGGCCATGCCCATCCCGCCCGCGCCGATGACGGCCAGGCCGACGCGGTCGGAGGGTGCGAGCTGGCCGGGAGGGATCGCCTCCCTGGACAGCGTCCGGCGGACGGTTCGACTTCCTTCGCCTGCAAGCGCCGAGGGGAGACCCGCGGCGAGTGCGGACCCGGCCACGGCGGACTTCTCGAAGTCCCGGCGGCTGCGGGAGCGGGGTTCGGGTCCTGATGGTGAACGGGGCTTCGTTTTTCCGGTTTCCGTCATGATGAAGCGCCTGTGGAAGTCCGTGCGAGAGCGCTGTTCGCCAACGCTTGCGTCCGACAACCTAATTACACGCCGATCCGGTCAGCAAAGGTCGGATTAGTCGATGGCACCGTCGGGCGGCAGGAGCCGATCGGCGATCGCGGCGATCTCCTCGGCCTCGCGCCAAGCCCGCTCCAGGCGCCACAGCTCGCCTTCGAGCGCGCGCCGCTCATCCTCCTCATGGAGGGCCATCTCCAGCGCGAGCCGGACCGGACCGGGCATCCTGACGAGGGAGCCGGGAGCCCCCTCGCGCAGATAGCCTTCGCTTCGGACGGCGATCTGCTCGAGGAATGCGTGCGCATGCCCGCGTTCACTGATCTCCGAGACGGCGGCCTCCACCGTGCGCGCCTCGCCGCCAAGAGCGTTGAGGGCTGGGAGCGTGGCTCGGAGCACGCGCAGCGCGTCCTCTCCTTCAAACCACTCCGCCGAAGTGATGTCGAAGCGCTGAGGCAGCGCCAGCACCCGAAAGAGAGACTCGTCGTCGGTCGGCCGGATGCGCATCTCACGGAGACCACGGGCGCTCATCCGCCTGAGCAGCCCATCTTCCGGCCGAAAGCGGATTGAGGGACGAACGTAGTTCAACAGATTCACCCAGTAGGCTCCCTCGAAGGCCAGGAGCGCACCCACGGCGCCTCCCGCGACGCCCGCCACGGCCACGCCACCGGCCAGCCCCAAGCCTGCCACGGTCCATCGCACGATGGTGTGCCTGCGCCTGCGGCCGAACTGGTCCCCGTAGCGCCAGGCGGCGAACTCCGCCCGCAGCGGCTTCCCGATCCGCACCAATTCCAGGCCCTCGGGGTGGCGCGCCAGGCCGATGTTCTCCGAAGACATGCGCATGCGGGTCTCGCGAAACAGCTCTTCGCATGCCTCGACCGCTTCCCAGCGTTCCTCGAGCGGCGTCAGATTCCAGCGCTCGCAACTCCGGCATACGACCCAGAGACGTCCCCTGGCCGCGTCGAAGGCCAGCCGCCGCCCCACTGGAAAGGTCTCGACAACCTCGTTGGCGCCCAGGGAGCGCTGGCAGAACATACATGGGGTATGCGGAACGTCAGAGGCTCAAATCACGGCAGGAGATCGCGTAAGTTCAATCAGGGCTGCACGATCCGCCACTCCTGCCCTTGGGCTGGACACTGCTGGACCGTGCCCGAATGACCGGAA
>VYDD01000217.1:0-1558 GCA_009843625.1 Gammaproteobacteria bacterium
CGCACATACAACTCGAGCCAGCGCAGTTCCTCCACCAGGCGCGTGCGGTGATGCCGGGGCTCGGAGATGCCGTGGCCCTCGCGCGGGAAGAGGATGAAGCGGCTCTCGACGCCCAGGTGCGTCAGCCCCGCGAAGAAGTTCATCGACTGCGCCATGGTGTCCGTCTGGTCCCGCTCGCCGTGGAAGAGGATGGTCGGGGTGGTCACCTGGTCGAGGTGGGAGTACGCCGAGCGCTCGAGCCAGTGGTTCCGGTTCGACCACGGATCGCCGCCCAGATACCAGCGCAGAACGTCGAAATGGAAGCCGGTGCCGAACTCGCTCTGCCAGTCCGACACCATCGCGCCCAGGCTCGCTGCCTTGAAGCGGTCGGTCTGCGTGATGGTCCAGCCGCCCAGGATGCCGCCGTAGCTCCACCCCTTCACCGCCAGCGAATCGGCGTGGGCGACACCGGCTTCGAGCGCGTAGTCGACGCCGGTCATGACGTCGTCGTAGTCGCCGCCGCCGATGTCGTTCATGTTGCCGCGCAGCAGCTCGTCGCCGTAGCCGGACGAGCCGCGCACGTTGGGCTGGATGATCGAGTATCCCGCCGCGGCCAGGATCTGCGCGTCGGCGTCGAAGCCGCGGGTGAAGACGCCCGCCGGGCCTCCGTGGATCTCGAGCACCAGCGACTGGGCCTCGGGGTTGACGCTGCGGTAGAGGATGCCTTCGATGGGAAGACCGTCGCGGCTGGTCCACTGTACGACCTCGGGCTCCGCCAGCTGCCTCTCCGCCATCCATGGATTGGCTTCGGTGAGACGCGTCGGTGCGCTTCCGTCGGTCCCGGCGGCGAAGATGTCGCCCGGAGAGGTGGGCGTGTTGTGCGTGAAGGCGTAGCGGGTGAAGTCGGCCGAGAAGCTGGGCGAGGACAGGATGCCGTCCCCCGAGGAGACCGCCTCCAGTTCGCCCGAGTCCACGCTCAGCCGGTAGAGGCTGGCGACCGTCCGGTCGAGCCCCGCGAAGTAGAAGGCGTCGCCGGAGGGATGCCACTCGGGCGTGCCGCGGATGTCGATCATCATGTCGGGCGCCATCTGGCTGACGTTGCCGCTCTCGACGTCCATGACGTACAGGTTGCCCTGGTCGAGCTCCCAGGTCTCGAGGTCGGGGGCGCCGAACGCGAGCCGGGTGCCGTCGGGAGACCACGCCAGCGAGCTCTCCGGGGCCTCGTTGTCGGTCAGGTCGCGGGCCTCGCCCGTGGCCACGTCCAGCAGCGCGATCTCGGAGAGATTGCCGTCGTTGCGCCGGTTCTCGCTGCGGTAGGTGTACGCGACGCGATCCGCGCCGGGCGCGACCGCGAACTGGCCGATGCGCAGGTTGCCGCTGGTGAGCCGCCGCGCCTCGGCGTCCTCCTCCTCCTCCGAGTCCAGGGCGATCGTCCAGATGCTCGACCACTCGCCGCGCGTCTGCCCGTTGGGCGCCTCGTCGACGAAGATGGCGTCGTAGCCTTCCTCGCGCCGCTCCTCCTCGTCGTCGGGAAGGGAGTCGTTGGCGAGGTAGAAGATCGAGTTGGCGTCCCCCCACT
>VYDD01000217.1:1568-2780 GCA_009843625.1 Gammaproteobacteria bacterium
CCACTGGAAGGAGCGCACCGAGGTGGGATGCTCGGTTAGCGCCCGCGCCTCCCCGCCATCCGTGCGTATGATGAAGACCTGCCGCGTGCGGTCCCCGCCCTCCCCGGCGGAGCGCAGGAATGCCACCCAGCGGCCGTCCGGGGACCAGCGCGCGCCGGAGTCGCCGTCCTCTCCGGTGAAGCGGTGGGCATCCGTGCCGTCGGAGTTTACGATCCAGAGCGAGGTGATGCGCTCGTTCTCGTCCCAGTCCAGCTCGGAGCGCGAGAAGAGCACCCGCTCCCCGTCCGGGGACATGCGCGGATCCGATACGCGCGTGAGGTTGATGGCGTCGTCGACACCGAACGCGGTTTGCTGCGCCGCGACCGCTGAGCTGCCGAGGGAGAAAGCGATGAGGAAGAGCGCGAGAGCGGTGACGCGATGCGCGCTTTCCTGAGCCCGAGTGACCCGTAGACCGTACATGTTCCCGACCTGCCAAGGGTGACCGGATCCGGCTCGCGGATCCGTTGACCGCGTGGGTGTGACGGGACCTCCCCGCCGCCCCGCGCGGTGCTGGCAATATGCCCGGAGCGGGATCGGGGCTGCAAGCGGGAGAGTGTCGCTCCACCCTTGCCCATCCGCCCCTCTCCGCAGAGCTTGCAGCTTCGCCCCACCGGAGGCGCACGCCCACGTGCACAGAGGAACTCCCTCCACACCAAGCCGATGCGGGCCGTCCACGCGCACCGGATCCCCCACCCACCAGCGAGCACGACACACCATGACCCAGAAGCCACGCACGGCGCGCCGGACGCGCCTGTTCACCGAATCCGTGATCCGCGAGATGACGCGCGTCGCACAGGAGTGCGGGGCGCTCAATCTGGCCCAGGGATTCCCGGACTTCCCGGCGCCGCAGGTGATCAAGGACGCCGCGTGTGAGGCCATCCAGAGCGACATCAATCAGTACGCGATCACGTGGGGCTCGCCGCGCTACCGCGACGCGCTCGTGCGCAAGTACCGCCAGTGGTACGGGATGGAGGTGAACGGCGAGCGCGAGATCACGGTCACCTGCGGGGCCACCGAGGCGATGGCGTCCATCATGATGGCGATCATCAACCCGGGCGACGAGGTGATCGTGCTGGAGCCGTTCTACGAGAACTACGGCCCGGACGCCATCCTGTGCGAGGCCACGCCCGTGTTCCATCGGCTGGAGCCGCCGGAGTTCCGACTGGACGCGGC
>VYDD01000217.1:2790-4462 GCA_009843625.1 Gammaproteobacteria bacterium
CGCGGCTCGGCTCGAGGCGGACGTCACCCCGCACACGCGCGCCATCATCCTCAACACGCCCAACAACCCCACCGGACGCGTCTTCGACCGCGAGGAGCTGGAGGGGGTCGCCGACATCTGCAGGCGTCACGACCTGCTCGCCTTCACGGACGAGATCTACGAGCACATCTACTACGAAGGCGAGCACATCCCGCTGGCCACGCTCCCCCACATGCGCGAGCGCACGGTCACCGTCTCCGGCGCCTCCAAGACCTACAGCGTCACCGGCTGGCGGCTGGGCACCATCGTGGCCCCGGCCGACCTGACCGACGAGATCCGCAAGGTGCACGACTTCCTGACCGTGGGCGCGCCCGCACCGCTGCAGGAGGGGGTCGCGACGGCGATGAACGCGCTCGGGTCCGACTTCTACGAAGAGCTGAAGCAGAGCTACCAGGCGAAACGGGAAGTCCTGTACCAGGGCCTGCGCGAGGGCGGATTCCGCTGCTCCCCTCCGGAAGGCGCCTACTACATCATGGCCGACTTCTCGGATCTCTCCGATGAGGACGACGACACCTTCTCGCGCGCGCTGGGGCGCGATGCGGGGGTGATTCCGGTGCCGGGATCGAGCTTCTTCAACGTGGAAGCCGGGGACAGCACCTACGTGCGCTTCGTCTTCTGCAAGCGCATCGCCAGCCTGGAGACGGCGAGCGAGCGGCTGCGGGCGTACGCGCGGGCGGGGGCGTAGGGGACGCGGAAAGCGGCTGTGTGACGGGATGCGGCGATCGGAAGGGTGCAGATTGTCATTCCAATTGACAATCTGCACCGCGATGGCCACGCTTCATGGAGGCATCTGCTCGGATGCCCATCATCGAATCATGAGGCCTCTGTCGAAACCGGAGATTTCCAGGTGCCTTCCGTCGAGCATGAGCCGCCGTTCATCGAGCGCGATCTGGCAGCACCTCTGCGCGAGCGGCTGCGCCACTATCCGGTCGTCACCGTCACCGGCCCCCGGCAATCGGGCAAGACCACGCTTTGCCGCACGCTGCTCGCCGACCGGCCGTACGTCTCCCTCGAGGGCATGGACGTGCGAGCCTACGCCCGGGAAGATCCACGCGGCTTCCTGCATGAGTACCCGGGCGGCGCCGTCATCGATGAAGTGCAGCGGGCGCCCGACCTGACTTCGTACCTGCAAGAGGAGGTCGACCGCGATCCCGCTCCCGGACGTTTCGTGTTGACCGGTTCACAGCACTTCGGGCTGAGCGAGGCGGTAAGCCAATCGCTCGCCGGAAGGGTCGGGGTGCTTCACCTGCTGCCCCCGGGATTCAACGAACTGGCCCGCTTCGGAGGACCGGCTCCGGAACTCCTGGATTGCCTCTGGACCGGTGCCTACCCGCGCATCCATCACCGGGGCATCCCGCCGGACGTGTGGCTGCGCGACTACTTCACCACCTATATCGAGCGCGATGTGCGGTTGCTGCGCAACGTCACCGACCTTGCGGCGTTCTCGGCATTCGTGCGCCTGGCGGCCGGACGCACCGCGACCGAAGTCAACCTGTCCGCGCTGGCCGGGGATGCGGGCGTCCGCCACAACACCGCCCGCGCGTGGCTGTCCGTTCTCGAGACGAGCTTCCTGGTCACCCAGGTTCCCGCGTTCCGGCGCAACCTGCGGAAGCGACAGATCAAGGCGCCCAAG